>DATNLB010000024.1:0-2401 GCA_035603095.1 Candidatus Acidiferrales bacterium | reverse complement strand
TCCGCAGAGTGAAATGGGGATCGTGATGGCGGAATCGGAAAAAGATCGAATGGCGCGACAGACGGCTGACCTACGTGTCACCTTTGACTTGGCGCTTTCTTCGGATAAGCGGAGGTATCCTGTAGCGGAGTTCAAGGCCTTTGTGCAAAGCGCACGGCGTTACATCGCGATCACTGCTGGTGATCCGATGATTCACAAGAGCGTAGTGCGGGCAGTGAATGGTCTGCGGGAGTTCCTGGAATTGGAACGAAAGCGAATCTCTGGAGATATCTTGTTTGAGGCGGACAGACTGGAGTGCCAGCTCTTCGCTGGCTACGATCCAAGCTTCGATGGCGATGAGCCTCCCGGCTTATGAGCCGTATTCGCGTCAGACCGTTCCCAGTGGGTTTGATTGATAAACCCTTCGCGACCAGGCAGGAGGAACTTTGCGTGTTCTATCGCAAAGGAAGCGACATAGATGGTGGCACAAGAATGAGAGCGGTTACAATCAGTTCCTACAGTGATCCGCGACGTCATCACTACTCGCATTTACAGCAGCCTACAACGATGCACCTTGCGTGGCGCCCCCAACCCTGCAGCCTGCTAGCGTGTAGCGCGCGCGAGGGCGAAAACCAAGTATGATTTTCAATAATCCGGGATGCCGAAGTTGCGCTGAAGTTAATTTGGCAAGCCTCTGACAAGAATGGGGGATGGACAAAGACAGTGGGGACATTTGCGTCCCGCGAGAAGCGTTCGCTTTGTTATCGAACGAACGGTTGATTCTGCGAGAAACAAGCCGGGCCGTAACACCGTTTGGCGGAGTGGCGGTGTTTATTGCCTACCTTCGCAAGGTGGAGTTCGTGGAGAAGGTTCGGCAGTGCATGCCGATTCGCTGGCGATCGCCGAATCAGATCGATCCCAGCGTCACGTTCACGGCATTCTTGATGGCCGTACTGGTGGGTGCGAAACGCTTCGCACATGCCAACTGGCTGCGCGGAGATCGAGCCTTGCAGGCGCTGTTAGGGATCGACCGGTTCCCCAGCGATGACACGATCCGCAATCTATTCCGGCGCTTCAGCATGGGCAACGTGCAACGCTTGTTCGAGCCGCTGGCGCAATGGCAGATGGAACGCGTGCCGTTACACAGCGAGGGGTACACGCTGGATCTGGATTCCACTGTGTTCGAGCGCTATGGACAGCAGGAAGGATCGCTGAAGGGGCACAACCCGCGCAAGCACGGTCGGCCCTCGCATCATCCCTTGCTGGCTGTCCTGGCCGAAGCGCATTTGCTCCTCCACGGCTGGCTGCGCAGCGGCAACTGCGGGCCAGCGCGTGGGGTAGTGGAGTTTCTCGAAGAAGCTCTCGCGCTGTGGGGACAGCGCCAGAAGATCCGCCTGGTAAGAGCCGATTCTGGATTCTTCGATGACAAGCTGCTGAGCTTTTTGGAACAGCGCCGTCTGCCCTACATTGTAGTCGCGCGCCTCACCCCGTGGATCAAGCGGGAAGCGCAACACGTGGAACAATGGCGGGCGCTCGATGAGGCCTATTCGGTGGGCGAATTCCGCCTGAAGTTGTTAGGCTGGCAAACCGAGCGCCGCTTCGTGGTGGTCCGTGAAGTGGTGCGCGACGGCCGCGACAGCGTGGGCCGCAAGCTGATTGACGTTCCCGGCTATGCCTTTCGCCTCTTCGTCACCACGCACACGGAAACACCGGAAGAGATCTGGCGCGACTACAACCGGCGCTCCGACATGGAGAATCGGATCGCCGAGCTGAAGCATGACCTGGGAGCCGGCGGATTCTGCCTGAAGCAGTTCTTCGCTACCGAAGCGGCGTTTCGGGCCATCTTGCTGCTGTTCAACTTACTCGCCGAGTTCCAGCGCGCCGCCAACTTACCTCGCTACTGCGAACCGGCCACTCTGCGCACCCAGGTCCTGACCTGCGGAGCCATCCTCGGGCGTGCCGGAAGACGTCTGGTTCTTCATCTGTCGCAAAGCTGGGGCGGCCTGAAAACCAGAACCCCTTTGCTCGACAACATCTTCCACTGGCCAATCTCAATTTCGCCGAAGTTGGAATTGCCCGCCACCTGATCACTTAACCCAACACTCCAGCCAATGATTTTCGTCTCTAATTTCGGAATTCAGGCTGAATGGACGCCGCATTTTCGTACGAAGCACGCACACCGGGAACCATTGTCCATACCGCATAGTTTCGCCTCCCTCGGGATACCCTGACCTGCTGCGGAAAGACATGCTTATGCCAAGGCTTCGGGCTTTAACATGGTCCGTTTCGGCTTTGGAGCCGCGCATCCTTACGAGCTCGATTTATGCGATGAACTCGGCCTTATGGTGTATGAGGAATGCTCTGCCGCATGGATGCTGAAGGACTCTCCTCAGATGAAGCCGCGTTTTCAACACTCTAATCG
>DATNLB010000033.1:0-2870 GCA_035603095.1 Candidatus Acidiferrales bacterium | reverse complement strand
CGTGAAGCGGGGAAGAAGGCGTGATTCGAGGCGTGAAAATGGAAACCAGAAAATAGAAGCGGAAACCTCAGGGTCCCGTGGCGGCCGCAGAAGAAGTATGGCAGCCACGGGATTTTTGTTTATACTGCGCGGGAGCCTGGGTGGTGGTTCGCACGGCACAGCGATTTCTAGCGGAACGTCCTGTCAGCGAGTGTCCATGCGGGTTTGATGTAATGGCGATTGATAATTGCCCCGGGCAGCCGCCGGTGGTGCGGTTGCACAAGGATGCCTTCAGTCCTCAAATGTGAGGGAGCTGGCGGGAAGGTCTTCACGTTGACGCCAGACGAGGTACAATTCAAAGTCTCCGGGCTGCTCACCCTGCGCGGGTGACCCCGAACATTTTCGAGGAGGATTGCTTTGCCGGAGTTGCGTAAAGACCCGATCACGGGACGCTGGGTGATCATTTCGACCGAACGAGGAAAGCGGCCGAACGATTTCCTGCGCGAGAGCGTTGTCGCCAAGGACCCGAAGAATTGCCCCTTCTGTGCGGGCAATGAGGCCAAGACTCCGCCTGAGGTTCTGGTTTATGGCAGGAACGGCGGCGGGGCGAACACAACCGGTTGGAGCATTCGTGTGGTGCCGAATAAATTCCCGGCACTGGGCATCGAAGGCGGGCTGGACCGCGAAGGAGAAGGCCTCTTCGATAAGATGAACGGAGTCGGCGCTCATGAAGTGATCGTCGAGTCACCGGATCATGCCGCCACGCTCGCGACGTTGCCGGAGCGCGCGGTGGAAGACGTGCTCTGGGGATACCGGGATCGCATGCTGGACCTGAAAAATGACAAGCGCTTCCGGTACATTCTGATCTTCAAGAATCACGGTGAAGCCGCCGGGGCGACCGTCGATCATCCGCATTCGCAGTTGATCGCGCTGCCGATTGTCCCGCGGCGCGTGCGCGAAGAAGTTGACAACTGCTGGCATTACTACGACGAGAAAGAGCGATGTATTTTCTGCGACATCATTCGGCAGGAGCGGGACACCGGCGAGCGGGTGATCGGCGAAAACGAACATTTCATCACCCTGGCGCCCTATGCTCCTCGCTTCCCGTTTGAAATGTGGCTGCTGCCAAAGGTGCACGGATCGTCGTACGAGAATAACCAGAGCTCCATGTATGCAAGCCTGGCGCGAATGCTGAAGGATACCCTGATGAGGCTGGACGAGGTGCTGGACCGGCCCGCCCTCAATTTCATGATTCACACCTCTCCGATCGGTGAAGAAATCAACGATCACTATCACTGGCATATCGAGATCATTCCGAAGCTGACGAAAGTGGCCGGCTTTGAATGGGGCACGGGCTTCTACATCAATCCAACACCTCCGGAAGAATCGGCGCGGTTCTTGCGCGAAGCAAAGATTCCCACGGTCTCGGAGAAAAAGTAGGCGTCGGCGCAATAACGTTGCGCGGAGATGCCCGGAGAGATCAAGCAGATTTGCTATACTTAGAGGTTCGGCGCGGTACCCAAGTGGCCCAAGGGAGAGGTCTGCAAAACCTCCATTCGTGGGTTCGAATCCCACCCGCGCCTCCAGGGTTCTTTGTTTCCCTCTGATAGATCAGTCGATTCAGCCGTCAGTTTCAAATTGACCCATTTCTCCGGTTTCGTTCCATCACGGGTATTCTGCTCCGGAGCGGAGCCCAAGGCCTTTAGCCGAACTCGATTCTTATCAATCAGCTAGCTTGATTGACGCATTTGAACGTGGACGCCGGCGTGCCCTTGTTCTCGGGGGAATTCTTGCCCGGTGCGGGGAAATACTTGTCAGCTCGAATGGATGGGTACGTATCCAAGCCGGGGCGGAGCGTTTTGCTGCGTGCGGAGATTGAGCGGTGGGCGAGGGCGGCTGTTCGTCAGGAGGAAAAGTAATGAAGGAAACAGAAAAAGACTCGCCTAATTTGTCCTTCGATCAGAGGGAGCTGCTGGCGCGAGTGGACAACGACCGCGAACTGTTGCACGACCTCCTGACGATCTTCAAGGAGGAATTTCCCCGCTATCTCCAAGCCTTGCGCGTAGCCGTGGATGCCCGTGATGGAGAGCTTGTCGCTGTTGCCGCCCACGCCTTGAAGGGAATGCTCTTGAACCTGGCCGCCGGCCAGGCTGCAGCCGCAGTGGGACGCCTGGAGCAAATGGGACGTAGCGGGGAAGCATCGGGGTTCCAAGGCGCCTTTGCAGCCTTCGAGAGGGACATCACGAGTCTATTGCCGCAGCTAGACGCTTGCATGGCAGAGGTGCATTGATGAGGATTCTCATTGCCGATGACGAAATGATGTCGCGGCGGCTGCTCCAGGAAACTTTGGTGCGCGCGGGCTATGAAGTGACTGCTGTCGAGAACGGCCGCCAGGCGGTGGAGCATTTGTGCCCGGGGGATGGACCACGGCTTGCCTTACTGGACTGGGAGATGCCTGAGGTGAACGGACCGGGCGTTTGCCGTGAAGTGCGGAAGAGGAAAGAGCGATCGTATGTCTACATGGTGTTGCTCACATCCAAAGAGTCGAAAGAAGACGTCGTCGCGGGCCTGGAATCCGGGGCCGATGATTACCTGACCAAACCATTTGACCCGGAAGAACTGAAGGCGCGCTTACGCACCGGTCTGCGAATCCTTGATCTCGAAGACCGTCTGGTCGAGGCACGCGAGAAGATGCGATTCCAGGCCACTCATGACGGGCTGACAACTCTCTGGAATCGCGGCGTGATTGTCGATTTGCTGGGACGCGAACTTGCCCGTTCCAGGCGCGAGCGAGTCTCTACCGCAATTCTGATGTGCGATCTGGATCACTTCAAGAGTGTGAATGATACCTACGGCCATCTCGCCGGTGATGATGTCTTGAGGGAAACAGC
>DATNLB010000047.1:0-4429 GCA_035603095.1 Candidatus Acidiferrales bacterium | reverse complement strand
CTGATGCGCGAGCATACACACCTGCCCGCGATGGTGGGCTTCGTGAGAAAGCATGTAGCACAGCATTTCCAGGCCAACCGGCCAAGGCCGAGCCCAGCCGTCTCTGCGAAACTTCTCGACGCGGCCCCCACCACCGCCGAGGGCTTCAGCGAGCATCTCCGCGCAGCGAGCAGCGCTCTCGGCCAATGCCGCACGGGCCTGCTGCGGCGTGCAGTGCGTGCGGTTGAGCTGTCGCGGAACCTTCAAGTGCGGAGCCGTAAGCCTGACCCACTTGGTGCGGACATTGTGCATGTGGGTGAAGATCGCCGCAATGGTGCGGACCTTGCCGGGCGGTTTGGCTTTCCAGGCGGTCGGGTCAAGGTGTTCGATAAGAATCTGGTTCATGCGATCATTGACGGCAAAGGTCTGGACTGCGGCTCGGCCGAGTTGAGTGTGAACCTTGTGTTGACGCGTCGTCATGGCTCCCTACTCCTTGACCTATGATACTTCTGGGCTGTCGGCCAACGTTCTAAGATTTGCGACTGCTGCCCCGCTCGCGAAGACTTCTGATGAATCCAGGGGGATAGACTCTCTGGCTGGTCATAAAAAGTGGCATGAACTCCACTGACGTCATTAATCTGTATACGGCCCTTGAAAAATTAGGCGTCGAAATGTGGATCGATGGTGGATGGGGCGTCGATGCACTACTTGGTGAGCAGACCCGCCCTCACAAAGACTTGGACGTAGCTATTGAGCAGAAGGACGTTTCAATGCTGCGTCAGTTCTTGCAAACGTGTGGGTATAGGGACATAAAGTTGGAGGATGCCAAATCTTGGAATTTTGTCTTAGGTGATGAAAACGGTAAAGAGATCGATGTCCATGTCATCGTGCTCGACGATAAGGGAAATGGATTGTACGGCCCGCCCGAAAAAGGCGAGATGTACCCCGCTGCTTCATTGACCGGGACTGGCGTCATAGAAGGCCGGACGGTGAGATGCATTTCGCCTGAATGGATGGTGAAATTTCATTCCGGTTACCGACTCAAGGAAAAGGATTTTCGAGATGTGTCGGCTTTGTGCAAGAAGTTTGGGATCGACTTACCAGCGGCATACCAACAGTTCAACAAATCTGAATAAAGAAGACCGGACGCGGCTTTCAGAGCCACCCTGCAGGAACGAGCATTTCGTTCGTAACGTCGGAAACGGTTCGATTCTCGTTCGGCAGCGAGAAATCCTCCAGATGAGCGCGGTCAAGGACGGCATTCGTAGCGCGTCCGTTGGTAGCGCAGCGAGTTTATCTTTGTGGGCCATCGCTGATCGATGGAATGTTCGCGTAGTTTACCGCAATGGACGTTCGATATTCTCTCCAGGAGGCCGGCCTCAAACTGCTTCGTAGTCACCGGGGGCTAGGGACCATATCTGGTAATTGCGGCCCAAGAGTCCTGCGGGGTCGGCGCCGTAACGATAGTCGCGAACATGAACAACCCATGCGCCGGGGTGGGTGCAACTTGGCGCAACCGAGTCCACGTCAAAGATCATCCAAGAACTTCCCTGAGGAACGCGTGCAGCGCCCCACTCGGTGAGCTGGACCATTTCCGGCTTGGCGTGGAAATGCGGTGTCATCGTTGACGCTACTCTATTCGTGAGTTCTCAAGCAGTCAATTCAGCGTGCCTTAGTCAGCATCACCGACCCAACGCGGGAGCGCGGAGAAGAACCTCAGGGCCTAAAGCCCCGGGGCTACAGCGGGCGCGGAGAAAAGCCGCAATGGATAAAACCCATTGCGCCTCTCGCTTGCAAAGCGGCGCGGGGCCATCTACGCTACTGGCGCTGAGGAAACGAAGAGTCACTTCATGCCCGATCTCTCACCGGAACTGCTCGCCCTTGGATTTATCTGGTACGTTGCGTTTCTCTTCTCCACCACTTGCCACGAGGCAGCGCACGCGCTGGCCGCCAAAATCGGCGGGGACGATACCGCGTTTGCGGGTGGACAGGTGTCGCTCAATCCGATCCCGCACATCCAGAGAGAACCGTGGGGCATGGTGGTGATTCCCATCCTCTCGCTGATCGTTAACGGGTCGATTATCGGGTGGGCCAGCGCGCCGTACAATCCCGAGTGGGAGCGGCGGCATCCGCGCCGGGCCGCCTGGATGGCGCTGGCCGGCCCGGCGACGAACTACACGCTGATGCTGATCGCGGCCGTTGCGCTGCGGCTGGGCTGGTCCCAGGGGTGGCTGCACGAAGACGCCGTCACGGGCAAACCGGACTTTGCGAGCAGCGTGCTCAGCGCTTTTTTTTCGCTCAACTTGCTTCTCGGCACATTTAATCTACTGCCGGTTCCGCCGCTCGACGGCAGCACGGCCATCATGCTGTTCATGGGCGAGGCACGTTCCCAGCGCTATTTGGACTGGCTGCGAGGGAATAGTTATGCCATGGTGGGCCTGCTGCTGGCGATCGTCGCTTTCCGTTACATTTACGCCCCGATCAAGGCCGTCGCTACGTATTACCTGCTCCAGAGCCGCTTCTGAAGCGCGCTCGCCAGAAATCCGAGATAGCGGATTGTATGCCCCACTTGTAAACATCCAGCGGGTTGTCTTTTCCCAGCACAGTTTCGAATAAAAGAGTGCGCTCTACGTGGGGATTTTCGTTGGAGCTGTTCCGGAGTGGGAATAGAAGAACCATTTCTGCACCGAAGTGGTGCAAAAAGCGGTGATTCGAAAAATAATTCGAAGCGGGCGCTGCCTCCTGTTGGAAAGAATTCCGTCCAGAAACTAGATTTTTGCCCGGCAGAGAAAGTGATAACCGCAATATTTTCAATGAAGTCGAGAATTCGAGGCGATCTTTGGGAATCCTGAGAAGGGGCGGTGTGGAGAAGGTGCGGAAGTGGCGCATGGGTTGCGGTGAGGCAGGGCATGGTGGGATTTGCTTCGACAAAGCCGGTTGAAATCGCAGCTCAGAAATCATCTTTGACGCCGTGCGTCCTGGACGACGATCCGGCGCAACTGGAAATGCTGTCGGCGGTGATTGCGGGCATGGGGTATGAGGCAATCTCTACGTCTAATCCGGAGGAGGCATTGAAACTGGTGGAACGCGGACAGTGCCGGCTGGTGCTCGTGGATGTGCATATGCCGGGGATGGACGGGTACGAGTTCCTGGACCGGGCGTTACGGAGCGATCCCGGGGTGCACATCGTTCTGATGACCGGAGACTACACACTGGATTCGGCGCTGGAAGCGATCCGCCGGGGAGCGTCGGATTTTTTGCCCAAGCCCATCGACCGCGCGCACTTGAAGAGATCGCTGGACGAAGTCGCGGCGCTGTACGACCAGCGGCGGCGCGTGAGGGCCCTCGAGGAGCAACTGCTGAAGGACCTGGAATTTCACGGCATCGTCGGGAAAGGCCCGGCGATGCTGGAAGTATTTGATTTCGCGCGGAAGGTGGCACGGCATTACACCAACGTACTGCTGGCGGGACCAACGGGAACGGGAAAAGAGCTGGTCGCCAGAGCGATTCATCAAATCAGCCCGGTGAGCCAGCAGAAACTGGCGGTATGCAACTGCTCGGCGATGGTGGACTCGTTGCTGGAGAGCCAGCTTTTTGGACACGTGCGCGGCGCGTTTACGGGGGCCACGGACACGCGGCCGGGATTGTTCGAGTACGCCAACGACGGAACGGTGTTCCTGGACGAAGTGGGAGAAACATCGCTGCCGATGCAGGCAAAACTTCTGCGGGTGATCCAGAACCGTGAGATTCAGCGCGTGGGCTCGCCCGAAGTGCGGCACATCAACGTGCGGCTGATCGCCGCGACCAACCGGGATTTGCGCGCGGAGGTGCTGGCGGGACATTTTCGCGAAGATCTTTTTTACCGGCTGAGCTCGATCCAGATCCGGATTCCTTCACTGACGGAGCGGCTGGAAGATATCCCGCTGCTGGTGCAATTTTTCCTGAAGAAATACAACACCGCTTACGGAAAAAACATTTTCGGGCTGACGCGGCGGGCGCAGACGGTTTTGCTGCGGCACGCGTGGCCGGGAAATGTGCGGGAGCTGGAGAACGCCATCTCCAGTGCGTGCATAACGGCCACGGGGGATTTCATAGATCTGGCGGATTTGCCGGAGCAACTGCAACACCGCGAGACACGTCCAGTGGAAGGCGGCGATTGGAAGCCGCAGTCGCTCGATGAGGTGCAAAAGGTGCACATCCAGCGCGTGCTGGGGATGTGCCAGGGCAACCGGCTGAGGGCCGCGCAATTCCTGGGGATCGGGCGCACCAGTCTATACCGCTACCTGAAACGCGACGGCCTGGACACCAGGAAAGAAAAATCAGGAGGCGCTGCGGCCTGAGATGCAGGAACCAACACCGTTCCAGCAATTGGCGGCATGACGGCGGCAGTAAGTTATGGAACCGATGGGGCCGGGCAGGAGAGCGCGGAGCTCTGGAGAATCTAATTCGC
>DATNLB010000405.1:0-12875 GCA_035603095.1 Candidatus Acidiferrales bacterium | reverse complement strand
AAATCAGGCTCCAAACTAGGCCGCAACCCGTGGCACCGCCGCGCCACCCTGCGCAACCTCGTCACCAATCTTTTCGAACACGGCCGGATCACCACCACGCTGACCCGCGCCAAAGCCGCCCGCCCGGTGGCTGAGAAAATGATCACCCTCGGCAAGCGCGACACGCTGCAATCGCGCCGCCAGGCCGCCTCGTACCTGATGACCCCGCAGGTCACCCAAAAACTTTTCAGCGAAATCGCGCCAAAGTTCGCCGACCGCGCCGGCGGCTACACCCGCATCATCCATGCCGGCAACCGCGTCGGCGACAACGCCAAGGTAGCGATCCTCGAGCTCATCGGCTACGAATTCAAGCTCAAGGAAAAGAAAGAAAAGCCGAAAAAGGAAGAAACCGCTGAAGTAAAGAGTTAAGCGTCCGTTCTCAACCAGGCGTTCAGCAGCCCGTTCCAGCAAACCGGAACGGGCTTTTTGTTTGTCGCAGATCTTTGTGAATTTCCCGCCGCTCCTTAAGCTTCAGGCAGAAGGAGCTTTGCTTCCTCCGATTTCTTCTTCACGTGCGGATCGCCGCCAGCGGAACCACGCCCACAGCACGCCGAAGGCCGCGAGAGCGCCAATAGAATCGAGCAGAGAATCGTAAGGCGAAGCGGTGCGGCTGGCCACAAACGCCTGGTGAATCTCATCCAGCACCGAATATCCTGCGGCGCAGAACCACGCCGTCACGCCCCACGCCCAGCGCCACCCTTTGCGGTCACCGCGCACGCCGCGATAGAGCAGCAGGCAAAACACAAAATATTCCGTGAAGTGCGCGCCCTTACGGATGACGTGATGGATGCTTTCAAACTGATCTGCGGTGAGTGATGGAATCATCCAGCGCAGGATGGGCTCGAATACCCAGGCGGTGTGCTGCGAAGAAAACGTGTCCGTGGACATCGAGAAGATAACGCCTGCCCACAGTAAAGCAGGCCACCACGCGCGCAGCCACGCTGGCACGCGTGGTGGCTGCAAGCGAGCCTGAATCTCTGCCAACTGGGGAGCAGGGCGCGGGTTGCGCCACGGCGGGAGTTCCGGCACTAAGAATCGGCTCCTTCGTTCTATTTCTTCACGCTATTCAAACCGCCGCAATTCCCGGCGCCTTCATTCCATTCGATAGTTCGGCGCTTCCTTCGTGATGATGACGTCGTGCACGTGGCTCTCGCGCAATCCCGCCGCGGTGACTCGAACGAACCGGCTCTTCTCTTGGAACTCCTTCAGCGTCGCCGCGCCAACGTAGCCCATGCCGCTTCTCAGTCCTCCTACAAGCTGGTCCGTCAGCGCGCCAAGCTGGCCTTTATAGGGCACGCGTCCTTCGACGCCCTCCGGCACGGACTTGCCGCGTTCCTCGGTGTCCTGCACCAGCGCGTACCTGTCCGAGCCCGATTCCATCGCCCCGGTCGAACCCATCCCACGATAAGACTTGAACGTGCGTCCCTGATACAGAATGGTTTCTCCCGGCGATTCTTCCGTACCGGCAAAAAGGCTGCCGATCATCACGCACGATGCCCCGGCCGCCAGCGCTTTCGAAATGTCGCCCGAATACTTGATGCCGCCGTCGGCAATGATGGCCACGTCCGTGCCCTTCGCGGCTCTCGCCGCTTCCATGATGGCAGTAAGCTGCGGCACTCCCGCCCCGGTGACCACGCGCGTCGTGCAGATGGAGCCCGGCCCGATGCCCACTTTCAGCCCATCGATCCCCAACGCAATCAGTTCCTTTGCGCCTTCGTAAGTGGCCACGTTGCCGGCGACCAGCTGCATTTCCGGCAAGCGCCGCCGAATCGCCTTGATCGCTTCCATCACTCGCTCAGAGTGGCCGTGCGCCGTGTCGATGGCCAGCACGTCCGCTTTCGCTTTCGACATTTCCACGGCCCGCTCCAGAAAATCGCCCGTCGCGCCTACGGCCGCGCCCACGCGCAATCGGCCCTGCTCATCTTTCGCCGCGCGGGGATATTCCAGTTTCTTCTGGATGTCTTTGACGGTGATCAGCCCCTTCAGGTTGAAGTCCTTATCGACCACCAGGAGTTTCTCGATGCGGTGCTGTTGCAGGATACGCTCGGCTTCTTCCAGCGTGGTGCCCACCGGCACGGTCACGAGATTCTCTTTGGTCATCACCGAGCCGACCAGTTGCGCGTGATTCTTTTCGAATCGCAGGTCGCGGTTGGTCAGAATTCCTGTAAGGCGCGAGCCGCGCGTCACCGGCAGGCCGGAGATCTTGTACTTGTTCATGATTTCCAGCGCCTGCCGCAGCGTGATGTCCGGAGAGATCGTCACCGGGTCGACGATCATGCCGCTTTCCGAGCGCTTCACCCGGTCGACTTCCTCGCCCTGCCGGTCGACGGGCATGTTGCGGTGCACCAGCCCGATGCCGCCTTGTCTCGCGATGGCGATGGCCAGGCGCGATTCCGTGACCGTGTCCATGGCCGCGGAGGCCAGCGGGATGTTCACTCTCAGTTTGCGCGCGAAGTTCGTGGTGGTGTCGACCTCGGTCGGCAGCACGGACGACCGCCCCGGCAAAAGCAGCACGTCGTCAAAGGTAAGACCCTCGGAAATCGAACTATCCATCATTCCAGCCTCACGCAAAAAGATTCGGCGCGCGCAAACCGGCGCCATAAAGCAGCGCAGCCCAGCGGGTGCCCGCTGGGCTGGCAGATAATTTCATCAAATTGAAAAAATGCATCACCGTGAATCTTCAATTCTAAGGGGCATTCCAATTCCGGTCAAGTTGAGTGGCAAATCTCCGAACAACGGCTGGCACGCCTAAGAATTGCGGCGTCCAAGCACCCTGCGTCGCAACCTCGCCAGAAAGAAAAACCGGGGCTGACTCAAGCGAGTCGGCCCCGGCGTCAGTTGTTAGTTTCGAGCAATGCGCTCGTTAGAACGTGAAGCGCACGCCGAGTTCACCCCACAGCGAGTGCGGAATGATCGTGCTGGCCGGGGCGATGAAGCCAACCGGGTGACCAAACGTCGAAGCCGAAGCGATGTTGTTGCCAAAGTTGTTTCCATAGTTGGCGCGGTTGGTCAGGTTAAAGGCTTGCGCGAGCAGTTGTAGGTTCATGCGCTCTCCGAACTTGATGTTTTTCGCCAGGCGCATGTCGAGCTCAAAGAACGGATCGCCGCGCAGCGGGTCGTACTTGGCGATCGTGCATCCCTGCGCGACGCCGTTCAATCCATAGAAGCAATTCTGGGCGCCGGTGCTGTTGCCGGCAAACGCGAACCAGTTCGTGGGGGCATTGGTTGGGACTACCACAGCGTTGGTCGTGCCGCCGCCGGTATTCAGGGCGTTGGCCGAATTGGTGACATTGTACGAGCGCGCCGAGCCGAACTGCAGGATCGGCGAGAGCTGGAAGCCTTTTGGCAAATCGACGATTCCGCTCACCGTCACGTGGTGCCGCTCATCGTTGGGCGACGGGCCCCACTCGTAGCTGGCAAACGGATTCGTCGAGAGCCTGGGGTAGTTGCGGTAGGAACCGCCCCCTCCGTCATAGGAGTTAGCCCAAGCTAGCGTGTAGTTTGCGGACAACTGGAAGCGATGGCTCATTCGCTGGCGGAAGCTGAAGTTCACTCCGTCGTAATGCTCGCGGTTAATGGACTCATCGACACGAACGCTTCCCAGTTGCGGCAGCGCCGGGTTCGACGCCTTAAACGCCGGATCGAGTGGGCGATAGCAGCACTGGGAGCCAATCGGCTGCGTCGTGTCCGGCACCCTCTGGTCGGTGTTGATGGTCTTGTTCCCATGCAAGCCGAGCACGTGCGTATACTCCGCCTCAAATGCGGTATTTGAATTTAGCGCCCAGCTATAGCCGCCATTGAATTCCTCGGTCACTGGGTTCCGATAGTTGGGGGCCATGAGGCGGCCTATGCTACCCGGGTTGAGCTGCGAAGACGGAGGGTTAATCGTGGGCATGGGGTCCACTCCATAGCGCCATTGGCCCAGCGGTATGTTGGTTCCCGGTACGGTGTCTTTGACGGGGTCTGTGATGTCGAATAAAGTCTGAAAGATAGTCGCGTTGGCCTGCTGCTCCATGAACAACGGGATGTTTTGGAACACATTTCCGAAGTAGAGACCATAGCCCCCGCGAATCACATGCTTGCTCCGGCCCGTCAAATCGTAGGCGAAGCCGACGCGCGGGCTGAAGTCTTTGTTATCGTCTTGGGCGATCTTGCTGACCAAGGGATTGGAGATCGGGCTGTTGAGTGCCACCAGCTCCTGGTAGGTCCGGCTGTTCTTGATATCTGCCCCGCCGATCATGTTGAAATCCTTGTCCCAACGAAGACCAAGGTTTAGCGTCAGGCGGTTGTTGACTTTCCAATCGTCCTGTCCGTAGAAACCGAGCTGCTTCGTGGCTACAAGGAAGTACGGGTTGCCGTTGGCGATGGACATTTCCGTAACCAAGCCCGGAGTAGCGAATCCATTCGGGTATGTCGCCGGATTGGCGAGAATTGCGCTGGGGTTAGCTCCAAAGCGAATTAGAAGCGTAGGATTGAATTCAAAAAAGCCGCCCTCGACGGGGTTGTGGATGAAGTCCACGCCTAGTTCGAAAGTGTGGCGGCCAACGGTAATTGAAATGTCATCCTTGAACTGCCATTTCTTCTGGAAGGATTGTTGAGGAACGTTGGTATTGGTGCCGAACGAAGCGTTTGGGAATATGATGTTGGGAGCACGGAGGTTGCTGTCAATGAGGTTGTTCCAATACTGATAGCCCAGCGTGAACTGGTTGACCAATGTCGGCGAAAGAATAGAGTTCAACGTAAAATTGCTAACGATCAGATGGTTCCTCGTGAAGTTGCCTTCGGTCAGGTCCATAGTGGCGTCGGACTGGTCATTCAGGCTGTCGTTGACCTGCGAAGTGTAGCTGAGGTAAGCGCTGTTCTTCTTGTTGATCACCCAATCGAGTCGGCCGTTGTAGCGCCATTCAAAGAAGGGGCGGGCAATGGTGGCCGCGGGTTGATCTGCGAAACCGTTGGCCTTTGCAAGCGTAAGTTCGTTGAAAGAGGTCGAGTCCACGGTCTGAGCCTGGTGTTCCCGCTCCCGTTCGAGGGCAAAGAACCCGAACACCTTGTCCTTGCGGATAGGTCCTCCGATGGATCCCCCGAACTGCTGGCGTGTGTAGCTCGGGTGAGAGGAAATCGTGCCGTTTGGGTGAGCTGGCGTTGGCCCAACTCCAGTGGGATCCTTTTCGTCAGTGTTCAGGCTAGTGTCGCGAAAGAATCCGAAGGCAGAGCCGTGATAGTTGTTGGTGCCTTGCTTGGTAATCATGTTGATGGCGGCGCCTTCTGAACGTCCGTTGACCGCCGAGAATCGCTGCGTGCTAATCACAAATTCTTGGACCGCTTCCAAGGGAAGCTGCATTACAGGACCGCCCACGGTATTGTCCTTGTTATCCACCCCGTTGACGGTGACGTTGACGTTGCGGCCGTTGTCCCCATTGACGGAAAGAATGGCATAGCGATTTTTCGTGGGGTCGTAGGAGTCCGTGGCTTTGACTCCGGGAGCGAGGTAGGCAAGATTGGCCACGTCACGCCCGACCATCGGCAACTCTTCGACTTCTTTGGGCGTAATGTTCTGGCTCACATCTGTTTTCGCTAGATCGAGAACCGGTGCTTCACTGGTTACTTCGATTACTTCTGACATGGAACCGGTCTTTAGCTCCGCGTTTACGGTCGCCGTTTGTCCGATCAAGATTTCGATAGTTTCCGCAACGCCCGCGAATCCTGTCTTACTCACCGTTACCGTGTAAATGCCTACGGGCAGCAATTCGAACCTGTAGTAACCGGTGTCACTGGTGCTTGTTTGTCCGACTGCTATCTGTTGCTTTGCTTTTCGCCACGACTTGCGCGCCCGAAACCACGGCCCCAGTCTTGTCCGTGACCGTCCCCTGAATCGTGCCGCTCGCGGTCGCCTGGGCAAACCCGTTCCCGCTACCGATACTGAGAAGAACAACTCCGACTAACAGCAAGTATGTAAGTCTTTTCATTTTCTTTCATTCCCCCTGAAGCAGCTAAGCTGCTCTCTCTCATTCCACTTCGATCTGCCGAAGTCCCCATCAACTTGTTTTTGAATTCGACTGAGCCGGAAGACGCCGGACCGAGGAGACTCGTGGAGCAAAACCCGGAGACACGCCCCACAGAATTCTCGGTAGGACTCTCTGACTCAACCTTAATAAAATAAACGCGATTGGAGATGACTCCGTCCCGCGATCCATGAATCGAACTCAGCTTCCTGGAATTGAGCCCAATCCTATCACAAGGTTTTGAAACTTAAGGGCAATTTATAGGCCATTAAGACAGCGGCATAATCTATTGATAGAAAACAACATAGCTTCATTGCTTGCCTCTGTTTATGCAGAATATAGAAACACGTATGGAGAATATACGGGGATTCATAGCCGGGAGACCTGAAGGAGAGCTTTTTGCCTGATTCCTCGTGTCGCCGGGCACTGGCATGCCTTGGTAACGGCACAACATTCCGCTTGATCGAACATCCGTGCGTGCGATGCAAGGCAAGCTCAGGCAAACCGGCTTCCCTCAAAGATAGCGGCTTTGGCTTGTCTACACCCTCTTCCTGAAATACAGTGTTGCTGTGGAGCCCGGTATCCCTCCCTTTGAGCCGCACCCTCTTCTGAAAAACGGACACGCCATGACCATCGTCTCGGCTTTTGTGCCCAGGCGGTTCGGCATCCCGCCTGCCGAGGCCAGGCTGTTCCAAGTCGATCCGGAATCCCGGCTGCTGGCGCATTGTCATTGGCAGCCCGGCAAGCGCTATGACGCGCCGGTTATGGTCATCGTTCATGGCCTGGAGGGTTCCAGCGATGGGAATTACGTTCGCGGCATTGCGGAGAAAGCCTTCCACCGCGGCTTTCACGTCGTGCGCATGAACCAGCGGAATTGTGGAGGAACCGAAGCATTGACGCCCACCTTGTACAACTCCGGCATGAGTGTGGATTACCGCACCGTATTCGAAGAGCTATCAAATACTGACGGTTTCGAACAGATCTTCTTCGCCGGATACTCCATGGGTGGAAACCTGGTGACCAAGATGGCCGGAGAGTTTGGCGCGGCAGTGCCAAAGGCGTTACGCGGTGTCTGCGCGGTGTGTCCGGCCCTCGACCTCGCCGCATGCGCCGACGCGCTCGAGCGCATGGACAACTACCTTTACCAGCGGCGCTTTGTGAGCGGCTTGATGTCCCGTTACGCCAGAAAGCACAAGCTCTTCCCGGAGCGCTACAAGCTCGATGGCCTGCCACCGGTTCGAACCGTTCGCCAGTTCGATGACGTCATCACCGCGCCGCAGTTCGGCTATCGCGACGCCCAGGATTATTACGACCACGTTGGCGCCAAACGCGTCGCCGCGCAGATCCGCGTGCCCACGCTCATGATCACCGCGCAGGACGATCCCTTCGTCCCGTATGCTTCATTCTTAGCTGCCAAAATAAGCGAGAATCCCGCCATCCAGTTTATCGCGCCCCAACACGGCGGCCACTGCGGCTTCATTTCGAAACATTCCGGAAGCGAGCGCTTCTGGGCCGAGCAGCGCATCGTCGAATTCTGCGCCGCACGAGCCTTCTCCGCCTAACGTCTCCCGCGAACAACTTTCGAGCCTGTCCTCTCTTTCCTTGGCGCTATAAATAGAATCCCGACCACATCCTCTTCGTCTTCCAACTTAAAACCAAGAAATAAGAACTGAAAACTGCCTCACCCCAACGGCTTCTCCAGCGAAACGGGAAAACCCGGCGTCAAAAGTTGCGCCGGCCCGTCCGCGGTAATGACCATGTCGTCCTCACATCGCAATCCAAACTCACCGGGAATATAGATCCCCGGCTCATTCGAAAATGTCATCCCCGGCTCCAGCACCGTCTTGCTTCCTCGCACCAGATACGGATGTTCGTGTCCATCCAGTCCGATCCCGTGACCCAGCCGGTGCGTGAAATATTTGTAGTCCGGCCCGTACCCGCCGTCCGTTACGACCTTGCGAGCCGCATCATCGACCGTCCCCGACAGCCTTCCGGCGCGCGCTGCGTCAAGAGCCGCATCCTGCGCCTTTCGCACGATTTCGTAAACCCGCGACACTTTCTCCGATGGCGTCCCGAAAATTCCCGTCCGCGTGACGTCGGAATCGTACCCATCCACCCCGCAGCCGCCGTCGATCAGCACCACGTCGCCTTCTTTCAGCTTTTGCGGTTTGATGGTGCCGTGGGGCAACGCCGCCGATGCGCCCAGCAAAACCAGCGCCCCGCCGTGCAAACCCATTTTTGAAAAGCCGGCTTCCAGCAGCTTGCCGATGTCCTCTTGTGACATGCCTTCCTTCAACGAAGCGAACACAGCGCGAAAAACGTCGTAGGTTGCCGCGCAGGCCAGCCGCATCAGCTCGAGTTCGTGCGCCGACTTGCGTCCGCGGCACGCAATGGTTACAGGGTCCGCGGAGACGCATTCGAATCCCGGCGCCGCCGCGCGCAAATGATCGTAAAACGTAAACGCCGCGGTTTCTTCCACGCCCACGCGTCCCGTTCGAATTCCGCGATCGCCCAGAGCCGCCGCCGCGATTTTCGTGGGGCTCTCATCCTCCTGCCAGACGCGGACTTCCGCAGGGAATTGCAATTTCTCGCGCAGGCGTCCCTCTTCAAATCCCGGCACCACAATTATGGGATTGCCCGCGCGAGGAAGCACGAGCGCGAGGAGCCGTTCGCTGCTTCCCCAACGGATGCCCGTGAAGTAATAAAGAGAAGTCCCGGCAGCAAAAAATAGAGCATCGTATTTTGGCGCCAGCTCGGACATCAGTTTTTGCGCGTGCTGCAGGCGTCCATAAAACTCATCGGCCGCGATCGGATGGACCCGCGCCCCAAGCGGTTTGAGCCCCGAAAATGCCGGAGGAAGAGTGCCGCCGGCATCCTCGGGCATCGTTCCTGGTATGGCCCTGTGTACGGCATTGATTGGCGGCGCCAGCGCCAAGGCCGAAGCCATAGTAGCGCCTCTCAGGAATTGTCGGCGCGATGCATTCGAACGAGAATCCAATGTTAGTTTGTGCATGTCAGCAAAGAGGTTTATCTGGGTGCAGCGCAGCTTGTCAAGCCACGTCGAGTTCATAACGCCAAGAAATAAAGGGCCAAGTACGAGCTGCTTGCCCCACAAAAAAATGGGAGGCGCTCACCGAGCGCCTCCCGTCGTGGACAAGCGAGATTGGAGTTAGAAAACGAACTTCGCCACCAGTGTGATGGAGCGGAACCCCCCACTGAATAAGGCAGGGGCATTGAGGAAGTTCTGATTGAACGGTAGCGCATACCCAGGAGTCGTGGTCGCGACCGTAACCCCCGAATTGCTGAAGACATTTCCGTTGCTGAGGGAGAAGTTTGGGTGGTTTAGTATGTTGAAGACGTCCGCCCTCACCTCCAAATACCTTCCTTCTCCGAAGTAGGTCTTCTTGCCGACACCCATGTTCAACACGCCGAATCCCGGCGTGGTCCAAGTGTTACGGCCCAGGTTGGATTTCGCGCCAGGCCCTGTAACTATGAATTTGGCCTTAGGATTGACGGGTGCGTAGCCAATTGCCGAATCGAATCCGATGGGCTGCTGAGGATTGAGGGCACATCCATTTGTACCCCCGCCGTTCAGCGTCGCGGAGTTGGCAATGACTCCAGCCGAACCTAGATAGGTATTTCCTGCGGTACTGCCTGAAGTGGTTCCGGCTGTCGCCGCGCAAACCGGGAGGACATCCGATCCCGCCAACGCCGTCCCGAACGGGTTCAGCGTGGCGCGGTCGCCGGCAGAATCGCCGTTGCCATTCGAGTCGAGTCCCGATTGGATTGTGACCGGTTGCCCCGTCTGTGCCAGGTATACCGCGCTCAGTTCATAGCCATTCAGCACTGCCTTTGCGAAACGACTGTCCATCCTGGACTTCGGCACATCATAAATTGCAGCAAGCGCGAAATGGTGCCGCACATCCAAGTCGGAACTGGCCCAATCATTGCTGATGCGCGTGGTATCCTGCGACCGGCGTGGATTTAGCAGGCTGGTGAAGAATTCATTGGTCGAATTATCTAAAGTGTGGGAGTACGTGTAGTTCGCGTTGAAGGTAAGCCCATAGCGCGCCCGCTGCTTGAAGTTTACCGATCCGGAGTGGTACGTGCTGCTGCCCAATGGCGGATCGGACGTCACATTGCCGAAGAATCCATATTGCTGGTAAGTGTTGTTCGCCAAGAGCACATTGGTCGCGCAGTTCGCGTACGGGTTAGTCGGGCATGAGAACGTGTTGAAGGGGATGTCCGTGGGCGTGCTTGCCGTGAATGTCGCCGGAATGTCCGACGCCTTAAAGAACGTCGGCAGCGGTGTACCGCCCGCATCGAAGTAGCTGTGGAAATTGCGGCGGAACTGTACCGGCAACTCCAGTCCGCGCGTGCCCAGGTATCGGACTTCGACGGTGGCGTTCCGGTACAACTCGTGCTGCACACCCAAGGTCCAGGTCAGGATCTTGGGCATAACCGTGTCATCGATGTAGCTCGTGGTCAGCCCCCGTGCGGCCGCCTGCGTCGTTGGGGGCAGCAAGATTGAGGGCAGGCCGCCATTCGCCAGGAAACCTGTGCGTCCGTTCGTGCACCACGCGGGAGGCGTCGCCACTGCGTTACATGCCGAGCCTTCATCCATTTCGCTCTGTCGTTGCGGTGGCAACGTGATCGATGCGAAGTTCTGGAACTTCACGTCATACGCGATTCCGAACCCCGCACGAACCGCAGTTTTTCCATTTCCTCGCGGATCCCAGGCCAGCCCAATCCTCGGACCGATGTTGTTCTTGTCGGTTTTCGGTACGCCAAAGGTGACCACACCAGGCACATTGGAAACGGCGTTAAGGATCTGGTCCTTTCCACCCACGGGATTTGTCCAAAATTCATAGCGTACGCCTAGGTTTAAGGTTAGACGAGGGTTCAGTTTAAAGTCATCCTGGATGAACCCCGCGAAGAAACTCTGCGTGCCCAAAAAGCTCCCGCTTCCGGCGCCGCGCAAAGTCCTGCCCGCATTGTCCGGAACTAGATCCTTAATGAATTGTTGTGTTGTGTTGTACCAGTAATCTCCATTGCTCCGCGGCAGGAAGAACTGCGGATAAATGAAGTGCGTGTACTGGCCGCCAAACTTGAAGCTGTGTTTTCCCTGCGACCAGGAAACGTTATCCACCACCTGGTAGCTGTTCTGCTTCTGAGATTGGTTGTCGGAAGGCCCGATCGTGTTGTTTCCGAGATCCGCGAGGGTCACATCGTTTGGACACGCTGTGCAGGGATTCGCAAAAATCTCGCCGAAATAGGAGTACTGCAGACGCAAGTCATTCACCACATGGTTGCTGATCGTCCAGGCATCGCTCACCGCGATTTTGCGGTTTCGCACAAGCTGGTTTTGATTGAACACGGCCTGCGTCGAATTTACTGGGAAGATAAATTTCTCCTGGTTAAACAGAAACCGCGTGCCAATCTGATGATGCCCCACCGTATAATCCGTATTGAATTGGACGTCGTGCTCTCGTTGAAAAATAGGGCTGATAATGGTCAGGTTTCCCGTGGGAATCGCTGTCCCGTTCACTACTGGCCACTTGGCCTGGGCCACGTCTGCGGCAGGCGCAATCGGAAAATTGTTTAATACATTCTTTACCGCGGCGTCCGCCGCCATTGCCTGCAGTGTCGCCAAACCGCCCGCCGTGGGGGCCAGCAGCGCAGTCGGGGAGCCCGCCCCATGAAGCGTTGTGTACTCGTAAGCGCCGAAGACAAAGAACTTATCCTTAATAATCGCGCCGCCGAGGGTCCCGCCGAAGCGGTTATTATCGTAGTCCGGCTTCCCCGGGAGCGATCCGCTCAGGACTGCGCTCTTAGTGAGATTGTCGAGCGAATTGAAGTCCTTGTTCTGCGCGTACCACTCGCCGGAACCGTGCCAATTGTTCGTGCCCGTCTTGGTTACCAGGATAAACTGCCCGCCGGCGGAGTGCCCATACTCAGCGTTAAACTGGTTTGTCACTAGAACAAATTCTCCGACCGCATCCGGGATCACTGTGGAGTTGGGGCCGGTCACGTTCAGATTGTTGTCATCCACACCGTCGACAACAAAGTTGTTGTCTCGGGGACGTGTCCCGCCAACCGAGCCGCCTATTCCAGTCACGCCTCCGGGTTGAGCGATCACGTTAGGAGCCAAAACCGCCAAATTCAGAGGACTGCCGTTCAGAGTACCGCTTGCGCCCGGCAGGTTTAGCACGTCGTTCGAGTCATACTCATTGTTAAGTGCGGAGGACGCCGTTTCTACTGCCACCGCTCCTGCTCTCACTTCGATCGTTTCCGTGGCCACGCCGAGATCCAGCTTGGCGTCCGCCGCATTGTCCTGATCGGCCAGCACCGGAACGTCGCTCTTGACATACTTCTTGAATCCCTGAGCTTCTACCGTGACCGTATATCTCCCTGGCAGAAGACTGGGGAAGTCATACGTTCCTGCTGTCGTCGTAGTGATCTTTGTTGAAACGCCGGTTTGTGTGTTAGTCGCCGTTACCTGCGCATTGGCCACGACCGCGCCCGCGGGATCCAGCACTTGACCGCGAAGCGTACCGGTGGTGCGCTGCGCAACCGCGGGAATTGGAACCACCAAAACCAATGCTGCAATCAACGCGACAAGCAAAGTGCTTGTCAAGCGATCGCGCCAGCGTATAGACGGACTAATGATTCTTGCTCTCTCACAATTCATTTGCTCCCCCTCAAAATTTGAACTGACTAAAAGTTGCGTCCCATTGCGCTGATGCCTGGAAGTCCCAAGAAAAATCGTCCCATCGGGATGGACCAGCATCAGAGTTGATGAGAAAGAAAGCAGGTTGTTCGCCAATGCGGGCG
>DATNLB010000055.1:0-4714 GCA_035603095.1 Candidatus Acidiferrales bacterium | reverse complement strand
CAATGGGATCGTGAGTTATCTCCCAGAGCGCGTGGGCGACTACGTCGTGCCCGGCATTCAGAATTCGAATGGCAGCTTTCTGATGACGCTCTCGGATATGTCGGTGGTGACCGCGGAAGTGAAGGTCGACGAGACAGACATCGTCAACGTGAAAATGGGCCAGGACGCCGACGTAACAATCGATGCGGTACCTGGAAAAATTTTCAAAGGCAAAGTGACAGAGATTGGATCGCAGGCGGTGCTCCGCAGTTCGGGGCTCACCACCACGCAGACCACGACAAGCACCCAGGAAGCGAAGGATTTCAAGGTCGTCGTGACGCTGGCGAATCCGCCTGAGAATCTGCGGCCCGGTCTATCCACGACGGCCAAGATCAAAACGGCGGAACGGAAAAATGTCGTGGCCATTCCGATTCAGGCGCTGGCGGTGCGAACCCGCAAGGATTTGGAAGAAGCGGCCAAGAATGCGAAGAAGCAAGGCAGTTCCAATGTGACGCTGGCAGCTCCGCCACCTGCAGCCCCTGGCGATCCGAAAAAGGACGAAGTCCAGGGAGTGTTCGTGATCAATGGAAAAAAGGCTTTGTTTCGCCCCGTTGAAACCGGCATCGCAGGCGTCACGGATATCGAAATTACCAAAGGCTTGCAACCCGGCGACGAAATCGTCGTCGGTAGCTACAAGGCACTGCGCACCCTGAAGCCAGAGTCCCAGGTCAAGGTGGACAACAGCGCGCCCAAGAAGCAAGACGATCAGCAGAGCTGACGCGCAGCCAAGAACGAGGGAGATTCGCATGCCTGTCGAGACACCAGCCACAGACTCTTACCGGGAAGACCTGGTCAGCTCCGGCGTAGTGATCAAGACCGAAGCGCTGACCAAGGTCTACGAAATGGGAGCGGAGAAAGTGCACGCGCTGAGTGGCGTGGACGTGGAAATCCGCAAGGGTGAATACGTGGCTATTATGGGGCCATCCGGATCGGGAAAGTCTACGTTGATGAATCTAATCGGCTGCCTGGATTCACCGAGCGCCGGAAAGTACTGGCTGGCGGGGCGGTTGGTGAGCGACCTGGATGATGATGAGCTCGCTTACATCCGGAACAAAGAGATTGGCTTTGTGTTTCAGACGTTTAACCTGCTGCCACGCGCAACGGCGCTCCACAACGTCGAATTGCCTTTAATCTACAACGGTACGCCGTCAGAAGAGCGCATCGAAAAAGCGAAGAAGGCGCTCGAACGCGTGGACCTGATGGACCGGATGAACCACAAGCCGAATGAGCTTTCCGGCGGCCAGAGGCAGCGCGTGGCGATTGCGCGAGCGCTGGTGAATTCCCCGTCGATCGTTCTGGCCGATGAGCCCACCGGAAATCTTGATTCGAAAACGGGGGAAGAAATCATGGCGCTATTCGCCAACCTGCACGGTCAGGGAAACACGATCATTCTCGTGACGCACGAGAATGACATTGCGCAACACGCGCACCGCATCATCTTTATCCGCGATGGCAAGATCGCTTCCGATGAGGCGGTCGCTAAAAAGTAAGCGGACAATTCGGCTCTTTCATTCCATCAAAAACTGAATATCGTATTCGAGTCGGTGAAAAGGACGCCCGTCTCCCAGGGGTGTCTTTGATTTTGGGAAAGGCACGGGCGGAGTGGAAAGGAAGATTCGAATGGCGACTGACACAGGAGCCGGAGCGCAATCGCCTAGCAGCAAGGTTCTGAATCTTGCTGCAGACAAGGCGCGAAGATACGTCCGAGACGTCGCTGAACGAAGAGTGGGTCCTTCCGAAGCAGCGGTGGCTGCCCTTGCGGGGCTCAACGAACCTTTTCCCCTCTCGCCAAGCGATCCCTGCGACGTAATCGCCAGGCTCGACCAAATTGGCTCCTCAGCCACAGTGGCCACGACCGGTGGGCGTTATTTCGGCTTCGTGAACGGCGGGATGGTTCCCGCAGCGTTAGCGGCCAATTGGTTGGCGGCGGCGTGGAACCAGAATGCGGCGCTGCGCGTGATGTCTCCCATCGCGGCGGAACTGGAGGAAGTAGTCCTCCGGTGGGTTTGTGAGGCACTGGGGTTGCCTCCTGATTGCGCAGGAGGCCTGGTTACCTGCGCCACCATGGCGAATTTCACGGCGCTCGTCACGGCACGTCATGCGCTTCTGGCACGCGCGGGATGGGATGTAATGGCCGACGGAATGTTTGGCGCACCGCCGATCCAGGTAGTCGTCGGCGCGGAAGTGCATGCATCGATCCTGAAGGCGTTGAGCCTGGCGGGATTTGGAAGAAACCGGATAACCATCGTGGAAGCAGATGGCCAGGGGCGGATGCGCGCCGATAAGTTGCCGCGCCTATCGGAGCGGTCGATTCTATGCATTCAGGCGGGGAACGTAAATACGGGAGCGTTCGATCCCGCTGCGGAAATTTGTCAAATGGCAAGGGAACAGGGTGCCTGGGTGCATGTGGATGGCGCGTTTGGATTGTGGGCCCGGATTTCGCACAAGTACCAACATTTGACCGAAGGATTCGATCAGGCTGATTCGTGGGCCACGGACGCGCATAAGTGGCCCAATGTCGGCTATGACAGCGGCTTGGCCATCGTCAGAGATGGCACGGCGCTACGGGCGTCGATGGGTATAACGGCGGCATATCTCGAACCGGGTTCGCGTCGCGAGCCGATGCACCACACGCCGGAAGCGTCGAGGCGCGCGCGGGGTGTGGAATTGTGGGCGGCGCTGAAATCGCTCGGGAGATCGGGGCTGTGCGCGCTGATCGAGCGAACGTGCGCCCATGCGCAGCGGTTTGCCCTGGGACTTCGGGAAGCCGGCTTCGAAGTGCTGAACGACGTCGTGATCAACCAGGTGTTAGTATCCTTTGGCCGCCCTGAAGTGACACGAGAAGCGATCCGGCGTGTCCAGGAGGACGGAACTTGCTGGTGTGGCGGAACAGTCTGGCAAGGAGAAACCGCCATGAGGATCAGCGTGTCTTCATGGGCGACCACGGAGGCGGACGTGGAACGCAGTCTACAGGCGATTGTCCGCATCGCGGGAGAATGCCGCAAGAGGTAACGCCCCGCAGAGGCTCGGGAAGGGCTAAGTACTTGATCGCTGACGCACCAAAGGACGAGATGGTCGTCAACTAGGTTTCTGCGAAGGAAGATTCCCGAGAGCATGGGAGTTAAGAAAAACTACCGGCTGTGCGCGACGCTGGAATTTTCGAGATCGGCAAAAGTTTGAGCTGTACTCAGATGGGTGCGTGAAAGGCGATCGTGCCAAGTGAGTTCGTCCTCGTCCCACATCGCCCAAAGGAAGCCCAGAAAAAAAGTTCCTGCGGAGAGCATGTAGCCCGCGCTGCGCAGAAGCATTTGCCTGGGCGTGGGCGGCTCGCCGGAAAAGCTGACGACTTGCAATCCTCGCATCATCATGCCCGGAGTTGTGCCGCCGAAGGTGGTGAAGAGGGCGAAGTATTGCAGATACACGATGGCGAAAGTCGTAACGTAGACAGCCGCATTCAGTTTGCTCAGCGTAAATTGCCCGCCGAGTGAGCCGAAGAGCATCAGGAATCCGCCATAGGCAAACAGCAAGCAACCGAAATCGATAAGCGCAGCGAGGCGTCGATCGTCAATCGGTGCCACAGGATGAAGACCCGGCTGGGATTTTCTATGTTCTGCAACGAGCTCTGTTTGCGGGGGAGTCTCAGAATCCGGTGGCACGGAGACGTCGATCAACATCCTTGATTGTTCGAAAACACGCTTCTTTGCGGGGCGGCCGATTGCGACGGTAAAGGAAAAATCTTCCTCGACGGGTCCAGGAGGTTCCGCAACTGCAGCAGACGTATGCGGCGGTGTCCTGCCGGAAGGGTCATCGAAGGAAAACTGAGATTGAGCGGCGCTTGGCGCGAGCCTTCGCCGCCGAGTGCGATAAGCCTCGAGACGCTGCGCGACTTCACCCCGCCAGGCGGTCTCTTGCTCTATTTGCTGCGAGACGACGGAGCGCCGCCTGGAACGATCGATTCCAGCCTGGCCCGGATCTGAATTCGTCGCGAGCTTCTCCTTCGCGGAAACACCCGGCGGTTCTTCCCAGGAAGGAGTATCGACTGAAAAGGATGAATCACAAAAATTGCAGGCGCGTACCGTTGGTAGCAATACAGCGCCACACTGCGAGCATGTTTTGGTCACCGGTAAGTTTTGCGCTGCGGACGCTTCCACTCCGGTGAGGAGGGAACAATGTGAGAATAGCATGCACCTGAAATGTCAAGCAGACAATGGAGCGGGATTGTAGCGAAAGAGACAGCAGGTCAGGCAGGATGTCGAGGAACGAAGTTTCAGGCGTCCATTTGCTGCGCGAGCATGTCCCGGCTGAAAGAGATGCGGCGCTCCAGAGCGACCGCGGCGAAATAGGCGCACTGTCCACGTTCCGATTCCGTCCAAGCCCGCATCGAGGGAACCAGCCGCGCGAGCGTCGAGCGCAGGAAACTCAAGAGACTGAAATAGGCGTCGATTGCCTGGACGCTATTGCGGTCTTCCGGGCGTTCCGGACAAAGCTGCAGAAGTTGCATGACACGTTTGAAATCCTCGCCAGAAGCGATCCTCTGGATGCCTGTAACGTCCTTTACCTCGGCCGAGAGAACCTGCTTCGAGGACGCAGCGATGAGGGAACGGCAATAAGAGATGAAAAATTGCAGCAACGCCGCTGCCGAGAAAACGAAAATGACGCCGGCCATCATCGGGGC
>DATNLB010000491.1:0-2063 GCA_035603095.1 Candidatus Acidiferrales bacterium | reverse complement strand
CAAGGAACGAAAAAACGCAAGCGAGTAAAAGCAGGTGCCTACGTGTGCACCTCTCGACTGGGAACTCTTTGGCTTCCCGCCCACTGTGGAATGCCTTCATGTGGCAGATTTTACTCCCTGTTCAGGTGGACGGAGCGGATGGTTGGTGAAACATCGCCATTACACTCATCAACAGGCACATTCACCGCTTCGTTCTCCAATCAGGATTTGAGGCGTGTACCACTTGTGGTAGTATTCGCTGGCTTTGAAAGGAGCCTCCATGAAGCGCATCAACTTTTTGGTTGGGGTCGCATTGGCAGTGGTCATGGTGCTGTGCCTGTTGGGGAGCCGGATGTTGAGCGCGCAGGACAATTTGAAGGGCGGTACGGTTCTGCAGCGAACGGAACTGAAGGGCGCGCCAGGATGGGAAGCGATCCTAGTGCAACGCATCCTTCCGCCGGGTGCAGAGAGCGGAAAGCATACGCAATCGGGCAACGAAATCGTGTATATCGAGGAGGGCTCGGTGACGTTTGAGGCTCAGGGCAAACCCGCTGTGACCCTCAAGCCGGGCGAGGCATTCACCACGGTGGCCGGCGAAGTGCACAACGTCAAGAACGCCAGCAGCAGCGCGCCTGCGAAGGCGCTGGCCTTCTACGTTGCTAAGAAAGGCACTCGACTCGAGGACCTCTCGACTCCGGCCAAATAAAAATCGCAGGCGGGGGATTGGGAGACCAGCACACTCTAAGGGATACGTGTGCCTGTTTAGCCAGTTAGTAGGTCAACCCGTTCTCCCTCTTAGTTGGCGATAAATCGCCTCTCTGACAATGTCGGCCTGTGTCAAGCCCTTTTCGAGCGCACGACTGCATGCACTCAAAGAAGAGCGCCATTTCGCTCTCGTTGATGGTGTTGCCTTTTCCAACCGTAGGCTCGCTCGTAATCGTTTTCAGGTCAGGACTCAGTCCGACCCATGCATCTCTTCGGTCGCACCCGCGATCATGATTACTACTTCGAACTCCCCTGTGAAGGGGAGCGGGATCCCCAATCAATTACTCGGTGATCGACTGCACACCATCGCGATTTCCGGGTTGTCCCGCGTGCGAACCGAACTTGCTCCACTGCGCGTAATCCCATCCCTTACGCCACATCCAATACAGCCGAACCGCCAGCTTGCGGGCCATGGCGACCTTGGCGGTTTTCCGCCCTCGCCGCATCATCAGGTGGAGATACTTGCTGCGCCATTCGGGCACACTGCGCACCGTCACCTGCGCCGCTTCCACCAGCAGGAAGCGCATCATCGAACTCCCCTGTTTGGTGATGTGTCCCAGCCGTCGTCGATTGCCACTGGAGTCTTCCAACGGCACCAGCCCCAGATAGCTCGCGATCTGCTTGCCACACTGAAACCGATCGGCTTGGCCGATGATCAACACGAAGGCCAGTGCGGTCAAGGCACCGACTCCGGGATGCGTCGTCAGTCGCCGCGCCTCCGGACACTTCTCCACTTCCTGCTCGATCGCCTGGCTCAGCTCCGTGATGGTCGGGTTGAGTCGATCCATCAGCTCCAGCAGATCGCGCCGTCGCCGGCTGGCCCAGGGAGCCAGGCGAAACGACTCCAGTTGCTGCCGCCCGTGTTCCCTCCACAGCCTCTTCTTGCAGCGCAGGCCTTCGTTCAGCGCCACCGCCTGCAACTGGTTCATGATTCGCGTGCGCGCCTGCACCATGCGATGCCGGTGCCACAGCAGTTGCCGCAGATCCCGATTCTCCCAACTCGGCACCCAGATCTTCGGGAAGCGATCTTCCAGCAGCAACCGCAGAATCAACTGCGCATCCTGGCGATCGGTCTTCTGCTTGCGTACTCGCTTCGTCCGGATCTCCGCGGCATCTCCCACCCACAGCTCGAAGTGCAACTCTGAGAGCAATCGTTCAAACCAGCGCGCCTGTCCACTGGCTTCCATCCCCACACGTACCCGCATTCCCTGGGCCGCGAGATCGCGATAAAACTTTTCCGCTTCCTCACGGTGTTGCAGTCGCCGTTCTTGGAACTCCCCAGTGTCGGTATCCACAAACCCAATCTGCTGAAAGCCCGG
>DATNLB010000066.1:0-6504 GCA_035603095.1 Candidatus Acidiferrales bacterium | reverse complement strand
GACTGAAACGATTTCAAGCGGAATTGGAGAAACACGGCGAAGAGGCGCTCGAAGTCATTTACCGGTCGCTGCAGGAAAGCGTTGCGCGGCATGGGGCACAGTTTGACGACCAGTCACTGTTGCTGATTCGGCGGATGTAGGGAACGAAGCAATTCATGCCCCCTACTCATAGCGCAGCGCTTCCATAGGATCGACGGAAGCGGCGCGGCGGGCGGGGACGAAACAAGCCAGGGCCGCGGCGACGAGGAGCAACAGCGTTACGCCGGCCAGGACGAGAGGGTCGCGAGAACTCTCCGTCACCCACTTCGTGGCGAGTTTGTCGAAAGCGATGCAGAGCAGAAGACCTACGGCCAGCCCACCACCCACATTCATAGCCGTAGAGGACATGACGATCCGAAAGACGTCCGCTGATTTCGCGCCGAGGGCCATGCGAATGCCGAATTCGTTCGTGCGGGTCGCAACGCCGTAGGACACAACGCTGTAAAGCCCGACGGCGGCGAGGACCAGCGCGAGAATCGAGAAGATACCGAACAGAGTGGCTACGAGACGCTGCTGAGCGTATTCGGTTTGACCGGTAATCCAGGCTTGCAGGTCGCGAACGCGCATCACTTGCTGTTCCGGATCGACCTGAACGAGTTGGGCGCGAATGTCGCGCAGAATCGACATCGGCGCAAGGTGAGTGCGCACCAGAATCTGGGTGAACATCCGCAGCCTCAGAGTGTAAGGCACATAGATGGAGGGTTTGATGGGATTCCGCAAGCCGTCGTTGCGGGCATCCGCGACGACGCCGACGATTTGCAGCCAGCCTTCGCTTCCCGGGGCAGCCGGTGAGTAAGGCGGCTCACCTTTGAGATTGGGAATACGGATTTGTTGCCCGATGGCGTTGCCGTTTGGCCAATAGTGCCGCGCCATGGTCTGGTTGATCACCGCGAGCGGGGCACCGCGCATGGTTTCCGCATGATCCCAGATGCGGCCCTGCGCCAAGGAAATGTGGAGGACAGGAAAGTACTCGGGACTTATGAAGTTGAGCCGCGCCTCCGGCTTCTCCCCGTTGTTCCCCATGATTTCGATTCTGGTATCGCCGCCATTCGACGGCGGGGTGGCGTTGGTCGAAATGCCGGCGGCGACAACTTCCGGCATCGCAGCGATCTTCGCGCGGAGCTGCTCGAAGTATTCGGAACGATCTTGCCAGGAAACGTGGGTGTTGTCGTGTATGGGAATCGGGACCGACATCGTGTGTCCCGGGTCGTACCCGAGATCGGTCTTCACGAGATGGAGAAAACCCTTAGCCGCGGCGCTCGCCACAGTGAGCAGGAGAAGCGTGAGGGCAACCTGAGCCCCGACCATGGCGCTGTGGGTACGCCGGGCATGCGCGTTTCCGGTCATGCGCCGCACACTGCTTTGCATCAGCCGGGCGATGTCCGGCCGCGAGAGTTGCAAAGCCGGCCAGAGGCCGAACACAACGGCAGTAGAGACGGCCAGAGCGATACTGAAGAGCAGCACCGGCACGTTCATCTTAATAACCGATTCCGCGGGAAAGGAGCCCTGCGGCAGGAATGCAGTGATCAGAGAAAGGCTCTTCCATGCCAACAGAACGCCGAGTACGGTTCCGGCGGCAGCGATGGCGAGGGACTCGGTAAGCAGTTGCCGGATGATGCGGAGGCGATCGGCTCCCACAGCGGCGCGCACGGCCATCTCATGCTGGCGCTCGGCGCCTCGGGCCAGAAGCAGGATGGATACGTTTCCGCAGCCGATCAGGAGCAGGGAAGCTACCGCGCCGAGCAGTAGATAGAGCGTCGGTCCAAGGGGCTTCGCGTACACGTCGATAATACTTTTCAGGCTGACGCGAAATTTATCGGGATAACGCTCCGGCGATTGTTTCGCGAACTCTTCCAGTATCGGCTGGAGTTCAGCACTGGCTTGGGCGACAGAAACTCCCGGGCGGAGCTTCAGCGAAGTGGCGAAATCGATATGCGGGTCTTGCGTAACATGCAGCGGAAGGTAGACCTCCCCTTCCCCCCATTTGAACCGGGGCGGCATCACACCAACAATCTCATAGGTCTTGTGAACGAGCTGCATTTTGCGGCCAACGATGCCGGGATCGCCCAGGAAGTATCTTTGCCAGAACTGGTAACCGAGAACCACAACGCGTTGCGGCTCCTCGCCCGGCGGTCCGTCGGAGGGAATCAACCAGCGGCCCTTCAGAGCAGGAATGCCCCAGTGGTTGGGAGCGCCCGGGGAAATGTGTATGGATTGAACGTCTTCCGGGAGGTCGCCGTCAGTGGTGGTCAGATTCCAAAAATCCATGCCAACGACGCTTTCGAGGGATTTGGCTTGGCGAAGCCGATCCATCTGAGGGCCACTCAAGCCCGTGAACCGGTCATTGCCGGCTTTGTCCACCAAGCGAAGCTCCATGATGCGATCGGAGCCTGGGTACGGGAACGGGTCAATCAGGACTGCATAGATGACGCTGAAAACGGCGCTTGTGGCTCCGATCCCGAGAGCGAGGGAAAGGACGGCAGTGAGGGTGAAGCCCGGCCGCTTACGCAGTTCGCGGGCTGCATACCGCAAATCGGACCCCAGGGATTGCATTAGCACCTCGCATGGCAACCTCTTCGTCTTCGCCGACCTTTGGAGCATTTGACGACAGAGGAGCAGCGATGGTTAGTTGACGGCTGGCAGCGATGGTGTTTTTTTGAGGAATCCGGAATGGGGGTTTGACTTGCCGTGGGCAAGAGTATGAACGGGGCATCAGGGCAGCGGCGTTCAGTGGGGTCATGTATAATTTTTGGCAGGGGAGTCTGCGTCTTTCATGGCTGAAGAGATAAGGGTAGTGCGGGCGAGTGCGAAAACACGGCTGCGGAGGCGGCTGCGGTTCCTGCGGACGCGCGCGCGCGAGCTGAAGATGATCGGGAAAGCGCTCGTGTCGACGAAGCATCCCATCCTGGTGCACATCATCCCCATGCGGCAATGCAATCTTGCGTGCACGTACTGCAACGAATTCGACGATTTCTCGAAGCCGGTGCCGCTGGAGGAAATGAAGAAGCGGCTGGACATTTTGGCGGACATGGGGACTTCGATCATCACCATCAGCGGCGGGGAGCCGCTGATGCATCCGGATTTGGATGGAGTGATCCGGCATATCCGGCGGCGAGGCATGATCGCGGGATTAATCACCAACGGTTTCTATCTGAACAGGGAACGCATCGAGCGGTTGAACGAGGCTGGGCTGGAGCACGTGCAAATCAGCATTGATAACGTGGCGCCGGACGAAGTCTCCAAGAAGAGCCTGAAGACGCTGGATGGCCGGCTGGTGATGCTGTCACAGTACGCGGTGTTTCAGGTGAATATCAACTCCGTGCTGGGCAGCGGCGTGAAAGATCCGGAAGACGCGCTGAAGATCGCGCACCGGGCCGTGGAGCTGGGCTTCACGAGTACGGTGGGGATTATTCACGACAACAACGGGCAGTTGAAACCGCTGGGAACCCACGAGCAGGAAATTTTCGAAGAAGTCATGGCGCTGGGGAAGCGGTCGTTCTCGCGATTCAACGAGTTTCAGCACAACATGGCGCGCGGGCGGGAGCACAAGTGGCGCTGCCGTTCGGGCTCGCGGTACCTGTACATTTGCGAAGACGGGCTGGTGCACTGGTGCTCGCAGCAGCGCGGATATCCGGGGATTCCGCTTACCCAGTACACGCCGGAGATGCGCCATCGCGAGTACTCTACCAAGAAGTTTTGCGCGGCGCAGTGCACGGTTTCGTGCGTGCAGCAGGTGGGCATTCTCGATAACTGGCGCGACCCGCAGAACCTCCAGCCGATGCCGATGACGCCGCCGGCAAACCCGCAAGCGGAGCTGGTACAGATCGGGCAAGTCCGCGGCGACTCCTGATTTTCGGAAGGTCCAATCTGAGCTGTTGCCTACTTTGTATTTTCTCTCCGCACACATCCTCCTGTTGAGGGATTGACGGTCAACACCGGCTTGCCAACAATGAATACATGCCAGGTCTAGCGATTGAGATTGAGAATCTGACCAAGGAATATCCCTTCGGGTTCTTGCACCTCAAGAAAAAAACATCTCTTGAAGGGCTGAACATGCAGGTGGAGGCGGGCGAGGTATTTGGTTTTATCGGGCCGAACGGCGCCGGTAAATCGACGACCATCAAGCTGCTGATGAGGCTGATTTTCCCGACGGCGGGAAGCGCGCGAATCCTCGGCAAGCCGATCAGCGACGTGGAAATGCACCGGGACATCGGTTACCTGCCCGAGCAGCCGTACTTCTACGACTATTTGACCGCGGCGGAATTGCTCGACTATTTCGCGCGGTTCCACGATCTGACCTCGGCTGATAGGAAGGAACGCGTAGAGCGCATGCTGAAGAAGGTGGGGCTGGAAACCGCTCGCAAGATACAGCTTCGCAAGTACTCGAAGGGGATGCTGCAGCGCGTGGGGCTGGCGCAGGCGATTCTGCACGATCCGAAAGTAGTGATTCTGGATGAGCCGATGTCAGGGCTGGACCCGGTGGGCAGGCGCGAGGTGCGCGACATTATTCTGGAGTTGAAGAGGGATGGGAAGACGGTGATGTTTTCCACGCACATTCTCTCGGACGCGGAGATGTTGTGCGACCGCGTGGGCGTGATTGTTGGAGGAAAGCTCCACGGCGTGGGCGCGCCGGGCACCCTCGTGGACATGAAAACGCAGGGAATGGAGATTCTTTTTGCGTTGAGAGGGGCGAGCAATGCGCCGCTGCTTTCCAAGGCGACTCGCACGGGCGACTGTTACCGGTTGCAAGTGGCTGAGGAAGAATTGTACGCGGCAATCGAACAACTGCGAGCAGCCGGGGTGCGCATCCTTTCCGTGTCCCAGGTGAAGGCCACGCTGGAAGAATTTTTCATGAACCTGGTGGAGGCGGACCGCGCGCAAGCATCGGCGGTCGAGGTAAGCGGGAAATGAGGCGCGCGGGCGTAGTGGCGTTGAATACGTTTCGCGAAGCAGTGCGCGACCGCGTGCTGTATAACCTGGTGTTTTTCGCGCTGCTGATGATGGCGGCGGCCGTCGCGGTGGGACAGATTTCGATCGGGATCGAGCAGACGGTCATCGTTAGCCTGGGCCTGAGCGCCATTTCCGTGATCGGGTTGCTGATTTCGGTCTTCATCGGCGTCGCACTGGTATCCAAGGAAATGGACAAGCGCACGCTCTACGCGCTGCTGGCGAAACCGGTGCGGCGATGGGAATTCCTGCTCGGAAAATTCGCTGGGCTGGTGCTAACGCTGGCGGTGAACACGGCGGCGATGGCGCTGGGACTGCTGCTGGTGATGATCTACGTAAAGCACTCGCTGGAGCGAAGCGACGCGGTGGTGCTGGTGGCGGTGTATTTCATTCTGCTGAAGCTGGCGTTGATCGTGGCGCTGGCGCTGCTGTTTTCCTGCTTCACGACGCCGCTACTGGCGATTTTGTTCACGGTGGGGATTTATATCGCGGGGTTGTACGTGCAGGAAATGCGGAATTTGCCGGCCGAGGTGATGAGTCCGGCGATGGCCGCCTTCACGAAATGGCTCTCCTATCTGCTTCCGAATTTTGAGAATTTCAACGTGATGGCCATGGCCGCGCACGGGCGAGCGGTCCCCGGAGCCTTGATCCTGCAAAACACGGTGTACACCGTGGTTTATGGCACGATCGTATTGACAGCGGCGGCCGCGGTGTTTTCGCGGCGGAATTTGAAATGAACTCGGAGAAAACAATCGCATGGGTGTTGCTGCTGGTCCTGCCGTTTGGATTTGCAGGCATCTGGCGGCTGCAGCACGCCATCGACGCGCAGCGCGAATCGCTAAGCCAGGAGCGCGACGACGTCCTGCTGCGTTCGGGAAAACTCGTGAAAGTGATGAGCCTGGAATATGCGCCGCTGCTCGCGGACATCTACTGGACGCGCGTGGTGCAATACTACGGAAACAAACGCGTACGAGGCCAGACGAATCTCGAGTTGCTTTGGCCGCTTCTGGATATTACGACGACGCTCGATCCGAATCTGCTGATTTCCTACCGTTTTGGCGCAATGTTTCTCAGCCAGGCGGCACCGGCGGGCGCCGGCAGGCCGGACCTGGCGGTGCAACTGATCCACCGCGGCATCCAAGCGAATCCGGATTACTGGCGCCTCTATGAAGACCTCGGATTCGTCTACTACTTCGATCTGAAGGACTACCAGAAGGCTTCGGATGCTTTTCTGGAAGGCAGCAAGAAACCAAACGCGCAGTTGTGGATGAAAGTGATGGCTGCCAAGGTTGCCGCGGAAGGGGAGTCATTCGCAACTTCGATGTTTCTGTGGAAAGACATTTACGATTCGACACCCGATCCCTCGGTTAAAAAGAATGCCTTGCAGCATTTGCAGTTGCTCAGGGTGAAGGAAGATTGCAAGCAGCTCGATGCGCTGGCCGATGAATACGCGAAGCGGTACGGTAAACGACCGGCGCGCATGAGCGAGATGGTCCAGGCCGGGCTGCTGCGCGGAAT
>DATNLB010000067.1:0-2873 GCA_035603095.1 Candidatus Acidiferrales bacterium | reverse complement strand
CATCGGAGGCATCCTCGGCGGCGGTGTTACGCACATGTTTTCGCGCCCGACAAACGAACGCTATCATCCCGCCGGCCTCATTTTCTCCACACTGGGCGCGATGCTGGTTCTTTTTATTTGCTATAAGCTGAACATTCATTTTCCCGAGGTTAGCCTCTCAACCCGATAGGACAGTCATGTCTCAGATGCTGCCCACCAAACGTTGGGTCATTAACGACGGGCCGTAGCAAGCGTCATCTGGCTTTGCGAGGATTTGATGGACCCCCATCAACCTTCTCTCGGTGAATTGTCACCAATGGGAAGGCGCGGTTGGCTGTCAACAACAGTTCCGCGAGGCTGCTGAGAACCACAGGAGGCTTTTTCGGAATTCGTTCTCCGCGCTTTTTTAATACCGCTTCGTGGAACGAAGCATATTTATCAGGCACCCGCAATTTCCGTATGTCGGACAAGCGATAGCATTGGAAACCGTTGAATCGAATTCCGTCGGAAACCAGTGCGACAAGAAAGAACTGCGGACCGATATCGAACACGTAGCCGTTGACCGTCCCTTGGTCCAAAGCGCTCGCGAACCTTACGAGCAACTTGTCGCGAAGTGCTCGCGTCAGCTGAGATTTCTTCTTTTTTTGCATCAGCAGTCGATTCGCTCCAAGGCGAGTGTAGCCCAGAAATCCAGAGCTCGTACCTCCTGGTTGACCCAGTAAGCGGAAAAGAGGGAGTGCGTTAACCTGTCAGCCGATGCGGGCGAGGTGGTAGCGGCGCTGCCATTCAGAGGGGAGTTCGCGGAGGAGGCGCTGCATGGCGTCCTGCTGGTCGGAATCGTCAGCGAGGGCGAAGGCTTCGCGGCGGGCTAGTTCGAGGAGTTCGCGGTCGCGCAACGGGTTGGCGATGTGAAAGCCGAGGTCGCCGGACTGGCGAGTGCCGAAAAATTCGCCGGGGCCGCGGAGGAGGAGATCGGTTTCGGCGATTTCGAAGCCGTTGGAGGTGCGCACCATGGTTTCGAGGCGGGCGCGGGCTTCGTCCGTCATGCGAAAGGGGGCGACGAGGATGCAATGGGATTTCTGGGCGCCGCGGCCAATGCGTCCGCGAAGCTGGTGGAGCTGGGCGAGGCCGAAGCGCTCGGCGTGCTCGATGACCATGACGGTGGCGTTGGGGACGTCGACGCCGACTTCGACGACCGTGGTGGCGACGAGAATCTGGGCTTCATTTTTGCGGAAGCGCTGCATGACTTCTTCTTTTTCGTCGCTGGAGAGACGGCCGTGCAAGAGGCCGAGCTTCAGTTTGGGAAAAACTTCACGCGAGAGGCGCTCGTATTCTTCCATGGCGGCTTTCAGCTCGAGCTTCGATTCTTCGATGACGGGATAAACGACGTAGCCCTGGTGTCCGGCCGCGACTTCGCGGCGGAGAGATTCCCAGACGCCGGGGAGATGCTGCTCGGTGGTCATGCGTGTGACGATAGGCGTGCGGCCGGGCGGGAGCTCATCGAGGACGGACACGTCAAGGTCGCCATAGAGAGTGAGCGACAGCGTGCGCGGGATGGGCGTGGCGGTGAGCACGAGGACGTGCGGGGCGTGGCCATGGGCGGCGGCTTTGTCCATCAGGCGCTTGCGCTGGAGAACGCCGAAGCGATGCTGTTCGTCAATGGCGACAAAACCAAGCCGAGCGAATTCCACGTTGTCTTCAATCAGCGCGTGGGTGCCGATGACGAGTTGCGCTTCACCCGTTCGAATGCGCTCGAGGGCCGCGGACTTCTCCGAGGCTTTCAGGCCGCTGATCAGGAGCTCCACGCGATAGCCGGCTTTGGCGAGGATGCGACGCGCGGAAAGAAAATGTTGCACGGCGAGAATTTCCGTTGGAGCCATGAGTGCAGCTTGCGTACCGTTTTCGATGGCGATCACGGCCGCTTGCAGCGCGATGATGGTCTTGCCGCTGCCGACGTCGCCCTGGAGGAGACGATTCATCGGGGATGGCTTTTCCAGGTCGGCGGCGATTTCGGCGAGAACGCGCTTCTGCGCCGGCGTGGGCTTGAACGGCAGGATGCGCTTCAAAGCTTCGCGCACGGCGTCCTCACGCACGCGGAAGGCGATGGCGTTTTCCTTGCGAGTGGCCTTGCGGTCCAGAGCGAGGCTGAGCTGGTACAGGAAAAATTCCTCGAAGATGAGCCGCTGCTGCGATGGTGAACGGAACGTATTCAAGGCCTCAAGGGATTCGCCGGGTTCTGGAAAGTGCGTGTGAATCAGAGCTTCGCCGCGCGAGGGATAGTCAAGCCGCGCGCGCAGTCCTTCCGGCAAAATATCCGGCATCCTCTGATCGATGAGCTGCACCGCGGCGTACATGGCGCGGCGAATCTGCCGGGAACCGAATGAGCCAATCGCTTCGTAGATTGGCACGATTCTCCCGACCTCGGTGGAATCCATCTCCTCGCTGCTCAGCACTTCGATCTGCGGATTGATCATCTCGAGGCGCGCGGGCCGCAGCTTATCGACCTCCGCCTTGCCGTGAAGGATGAGCAGTTGCCCGGGCTTCAAGCGGCCTTCGAGGTATCCGCCGTGAAAAAACTTGCAAGGCAGCGAACCGCCCGCATCGTCCTGCACCAGCAGGTGATAGATGGCGTCGCGGCCGCCGCGCATGTTGCGGATGGCCTGGCCGCTCATCACACGCGCGCGAATGGTATACGTACCGTTTGGCTGAATGTCTTTCACCTTGGAGAAATGGATGCGATCCTCGTAGCGAAAGGGAAGGTACCCGAGCAGATCCTCGAGCGTGTGGATTCCGCGCTGCGCGAGCAATTCGGCGCGCTGCGGGCCCACGCCTTTGATCATGCGTACTTCAGTGCCGAGGTTCATCGTTATTGACATTATGTTTATATCATTCCC
>DATNLB010000071.1:0-3795 GCA_035603095.1 Candidatus Acidiferrales bacterium | reverse complement strand
CTTCCCGCCTCGACCTTTCCGCGCAACAGCGCGCCGTCCTCAATGGACAAGCGATCCGTTTGCACCTCTCCGGTGACTTGGCCGGTGCTCCAGAGTTGAACCCTGTCCCGCCCCGTAACTTTTCCTTCGATCTTTCCGCGCACGATGACTTCCCGCGCGATCACGTCTGCTTTCACGCTTCCGTTCGGTCCAATGGTCAGGCAGCTGTTGGTCGTGAGACTGAGTTTTCCCTCCACCACGCCGTCAACGAAAAGATCCTCACTGCCCATTACTTCACCTTTGATCTTGATTCCCTGGCTGATGCACGCGGCCGCCCGCGACGAAGCCGGGAGCGCACCGGACACCGAGGGCGCACTGGCGAGAGCTGCGCTGGACGAAGTCGCGGAATTTGCGGGAGGTGCGGCGTTGCCGGAGATTCCTTCAGGCTTTGAATCTTCTTTTTTCCACATCAAGCACCTCGACATCGAAAACTGGATTTTCGAAGCCGCTCATCGCAGGGCTGGTTGGAACTGCGACTCGGAAGAGTGAACATAGTACACGACTTAGCGGGTGTAAACAAGGAATGGCGGGTAGCAAATCTGGTGTGTTTCCTGAACAGCTACACCACTAATTGCGGAATTAGTCCTCCCAACCCCACTACCGATTGCGTTGCCTCACCTGTCTCACTACTCCCTTTCAGCTCCCATAAGGCCGCCAGCATGCCTGCAAATTCCCGCGTTAACTCTTTGATTGACTTACGCTTTTCCCACCAACGCTCGGGATCAAAGTCTCCGTCGCGTGCGCTCGCGATACGCACCTCCAGGCCCTGTGGAAAAACTCGCCGGAAAATATAGCGCGTGCGCCGCGTGTGAAAATTCGATGTCACCACGATTACTCCGCGCCATCTTCTTTCCTTTGCGAGTCGCGCAAGTGCTTGCGCCTCCTCCAGCGTGCTATCCGCATCGTGAGCAAACCGCACGATCTTGTCTCTCGGCACTCCGCGCTCCACCAGATCGTGCTCCATCAACTCCGCGATCCCCGCACTCGGCCGCAGGCGTCTTCCGCTCGCGACAATCACGGGTGCCTTCCCTTCCCGGAACAATTCCGCCCCTCGCGTCGCCCGATCAGCGTAAAAATTATCATCACCTAGAACTACGACTGCATCTGCTTTGTCGAGAGGATCCTCGATAATCCATGATTCCGCTGTGAAGCGAAGAAGGGGGCGCCGCGCCAGGTACAAAACCGCACAAAAAACCGAGAAAAACAGCAAAATGATCAAGTTAATGAAAATTCGGCCGGACTCGCATGGATTCGCCTGCCCATCCCTCATGAATTGGGGTCCAGCGCTCGCAAGTTCGCCGCGGCATGCTCCGGCAATTCTCCGTTGAAATATACCTCTTTGATGCTGTACGACTTGCTGCGCTTCTCCACGATCGGCAGGATCTCGATGTGCCAGTGATAATCGTCCGCCAGCGTCTTCCAATAGCCGGCTAATTCACCTTTCTTATTCTTTGTATTGGGCGAGGTGTGCACCACCAAATGAAACGCCGGGGCCACTTTCTCCAGCCGGCGCAATACGCGGCCTAGTAGCGCCGCCAACTGCCTGCGGTTCGAACCCGGCCGCGGCTGTTCGAACAAATGGTTGTGCCGCCGGTGCATCAGCCAGATTTCGTACGGCACGCGCGACGCATATGGGCACAGCGCGTAGTAATCTCCTTGCACGTCCACGATGCGCTTCCCCTGCTTCTCTTCCTGACGCACCGTGTCGCAGAAAATACAGCGCTCTTTATCCTTGAACCATTCGTGCGCGGAGCTGAGTTCGTATTTGATTCGCCGCGGCACGAAAATCGTCGCAGTCAACTGAGAGTGCGCGTGCGCCCACTCTTCCCCAGCCAGCGCGCCCTGGTTCTTAAAGACGCTGACGTACTTAAATCGCGCGTCCTTCTTCAAATCAGCGATTCGCGACGCCCACACCCACAAGACGCGCTCGATCTCTTCGTCGCTGAACTGCGACATGCGCTTGTCGTGCTGCGGCGTCTCCACCACGACCTCGTGCGCGCCGAGCGCCCCCATCTTGTCGTACATCCCCTCGGCCAGACGTGCGGGTTCGCCTTCAACGTGATAGAGCGGCTCCGGGTGCGGCAGCACACGCACCTGCCATGCCCCCTCCGCCGGCCACGTCAGGATGGAGCGCAGCTTCTCGATCTTGGCTGGCTCCAGCGGGCATTCCTCTGGCGCATCGCCAAGTGCTTCTCTCTGCCCCAGGATGACCCAGCTTTGTGTGATGGGATCTTTGCGAAGTTCCATTCGGTATCTTCAGCGGGTATAGCGGGCGGGCGTCGGCCCCTGTTCGAGGCGGTGACGATCCCAAATCGCGCCTTCACGTGTGAAGTACGCCATTTCGAAATCCTGGGTCAGTTCCAACGCATCAACCGGACAGGCATCTTCGCAGAGTCCGCAAAACATGCACCGCGAAGTATCATAGGTGAAGGTCGTCAGCACTTTCCTTCGCGTGGCGTCGTCACGTTCCCAGCCCACTACAATCAGGTTCTCCGGGCACGCTAACGCGCACAAATTGCAGCCAATACACAGCGTCTCGCCCGTTTCCGGGTTATTGTTGAGCCGCGGCGCACCGCGATACCGCTCCGCCACCATCGGCCGTTCCAGCGGATACTGCTCCGTAACAATGTTCTTGGGATGCTGCGTTCGAAACGTGACCGCGAGGCCCTTCAAAAAATCGACTTGAAACAGTCGTTCCAGGAGTTCCCGCATGGGCCTAGTTTGTTTCGCCCCTCCTCAATTGTCAAGCAAAGGCTCCCTTCTTTCTGCTCTGCGTTCTCTGCGTCTCTGCGTCAATGCTTCTGTTTTCTGGGTTAATTCCGTTTCCGCTCTTTCCGCATGTTATTCTCTCGCTCAGCATGGAAGCCGATATCCAGTACATGCAGGAGGCCTTGGAGGGAGCCCGTTCCGCAGCCGCAGCTGGCGAAGTTCCCATCGGGGCCGTGCTTGTCCACAAAGGCCAGATTCTTGCCCGTTCTGGCAACCGGACCATCCGCGATTGTGATCCCACCGCCCACGCCGAAATCGTGGCTCTGCGCGAAGCCGCCCACCGTCTTGGCAATTACCGCCTAGCGGGTACCACTCTCTATGTCACCATCGAGCCCTGCAGCATGTGCGCAGGCGCAATCCTCCAAGCCCGTGTCCCGCGTCTCGTCTACGGCGCCGACGATCCCAAGGGCGGCGCCGTCTGCTCCTGCTTCGAAATCCTCTCCCACCCGCGCGTTAATCATCAGGTGGAAGTTACTTCTGGCGTCCTCGCCGCCGAATGTGCCGCCATCATCCAATCTTTCTTCGCTGCACGCCGCGAGTAGGGCGAGCTTTAGCCTGCGCATTCGCGATTGTCGCGGTGCCCCTGGCGTCCGGCAGCATTGCATAGACTCAGCTCTATACTTGGCAACGCATTGGCATAATGCCGTCTCACCGATTGCCGAAAAACGCAACGCTCTGCTACGATTAAGTCTGCAACGACCGCGGAGAGGTGACTGAGCGGTTGAAAGTACTCGCCTCGAAAGCGAGCGTACGGGAAACCGTACCGTGGGTTCGAATCCCACCCTCTCCGCCATAGTTCTTTTACCCTGTAAAAACAATGTTCTTGACATCTTGCTACCAACTTGCTACCATATTCTGGTATTTAAATGGAGGCACCCAATGGCAGCCGTTTACGCAAGATTCAAAGACCCGCAAGGGCGCTGGGGATACAGCAAAGTCGGAAAAGGTCGCCCACCAAAGGACGCTAGCTTCCATGTGCGATTCACG
>DATNLB010000094.1:0-3518 GCA_035603095.1 Candidatus Acidiferrales bacterium | reverse complement strand
GCGACTGTAGCCGACGAAGCAGTTGGAGCCTGTGGCGCCGAGACATCGCTTGAATAGGTAGGCATCAAAAAGCCAAATGGAGCGGGGCATATGGCGCGTGCCCACTTTCATTGTAGCCAAGGATGCGTGATCGTGCTGATGGTATGATTTGTACCGGAAAGCACGAATTTTTCATCCAATCCCCGGGAAGTCCTATCCAAAACTTTTCGAGGTGCAGATCATGGAAAGGCGTCGTCTTGGAAAAAACGGTCCCCTGGTTTCCGCCCTGGGACTTGGGTGCATGGGTATGTCCTTTGCTTACGGACCGGCTGATGAAGCGGAATCGCTTCGTGTTCTTCGCCGTTATCTGGAACTCGGCGGCAATTTTCTTGACACCGCCGAGATCTACGGGCCCTACACCAATGAAGAATTACTAGGCCGTTTTCTGCGCGGGGTAGCCCGCGATGGGGTGATCATCGCCACCAAATTCGGGTTCCGCTTCAGTCCCGATGGCGTCAGAGGCGTTGACAGTTCGCCTGAAAATGTCCGGCGCGCTTGCGACGCTAGTCTTAAGCGGCTGGGCATCGAAACGATCGATCTCTACTATCAGCACCGCGTCGATCCGAAAGTTCCGATTGAGGAGACCGTCGGCGCCATGGCCGGACTGGTTTCGGCCGGCAAAGTGCGCGCGCTCGGACTATCGGAAGCCGGGCCCGAAACATTGCGGCGCGCCGCCAAAATTCATCCGATCGCAGCGCTGCAAAGCGAGTATTCGCTCTGGTCCCGCGACGTGGAAAGGAATGGCGTCCTGGCCACCTGCCGCGAACTGGGGATCACATTTGTGCCTTACAGCCCGCTCGGGCGCGGCTTCTTAACAGGCGCGATCCAAAAACTCGAGGATCTTGATGCCAGTGATTGGCGCCGGACGAATCCGCGTTTCGGGGAGAAAGCATTGCAAGCGAACCTAAGACTGGTGGACACCGTAAAGGAGCTTGCCAGCAAGAAAGGGTCGACTCCGGCTCAGTTGGCCCTAGCGTGGGTTCTCGCCCAGGGCAACGACCTCGTCCCCATACCCGGCACGAAGCGGGTTCGCTACCTCGAGGAGAACATGGGAGCGCTCAATGTAAAGCTCACTGAAAGCGACTTGAAAGAGATCAAGTCCCGCTTTGCGCAGATCGAGGTCGTAGGTGAACGCTACGCGCCCGATATGATGGCGCTTGTGAATCACGCATGAGCGTCGCGCACCAGGATTTAAGAGCAGGGGCGCAGCACCTTGCGTCCCTGCTCAGCCGCGAAGAACAAGTGATATCTAGCCGCTGCCGGTGCGTAGCGCCGGCAGGGTAAACTTCGGCGTGACTTCCTTGCGTTTCGACCAGTCGTGGTAGGTGTGGCACTCGAAACAGCGCGATTCCGAGTGTTCCTGCCCGGGCGCATGGCACGTCTCGCAAGTTTCAATTCCCGGCAGCAAGATGTCGCTCGTCTCCGTGCTCGTCAACGCCTTCGCGTGGCAGCTCACGCAGGTGAATCCCTCATGTGTCCCGTGATCGAACTTCGCATGCGGCATCCATTGCAGAGTAATGTTTGCCGGCGCGATATAAGGCAATTCAGCAGGGATGCCGGAGAGTTTGCCGATATCACTCTCCTGCGTGACCGGTGACTCGATTTTTCTGCGCGACGTTTTTGCAAAAGGCACGAGCGTGTGGCACTGCTTGCAGGTTTTTCGCCAGAGCAAGTCTTCGGCCTCGGCAGTGCGCTCCGCCACCCATTGCGCCGGAGTGAGGGTGTGAACCGCCGGGGGCAGCGGCCTGCCCGTCAGGTCGCGACCCGGATCGCGCTGTACACGCACTTCGGTTGGGTGCGCGGCAATGTATCCACGGAATGTTTTGACGAGAAATGCGTGTATGACTTCGGGCTTGTCGTGGGGAACACCGTCGTCGAAACGCTTGTCGAACGTGAGCAGATGGCAACCCGCACAAGCATTCGCGAATTTCACCGGCGCCATCAGTTCCCGCCCCGTGACCGCGCGAGGTGTCCTCAGAGTTTCACAGTGAAGGCACAAAACCTCGTCAGTCTCTTTGTAGCTGACTGTCGCAGCGCGGTAGTTCGGGTCGGCGTACATCAAGTCTGCATCGGTAGCGGTCGCGCGGTGACAGTTGCCACATTCGAGCTGAACGTTGGGGCCATTCGGGCCCCGACGGATCGGCTTCATGTGGATGGCGTGATTCAATTTGATCGTGCCGGGATCGCGTGAACCTTCTTGAAGGGCCGCGAATTGGGGATGGCCGTCTTCGAAACTTCGGATGTGCGATGCGAACCGCGCCGAGTTGCCGCTGGCCTTCAAGTCCGCGTGACATTCTGCGCAGGCCTGATTGCTCGCAGCGGCGATGTTGATGCGTCCACGGTGCTCGGCATGACACGTCGCGCAAGCAGGAGTTGGCGTTTGCGCGGCGTGATGGATGGGGCCGTCGTGGCAGTCGAGACAAGCGCTGTCAGCAGCCTTGGCGGAAAATGCGCCGGCTTTTTGCACGTGACATGCTGCACATTCCTTTTCGAGAACGGCGTGAGCTTTTGACATACGCCCGTTCGAGTACACGCGATGGTCTCTGGTAAAACCGCGCCACGCGATCCAGGCGATCGCGAGCAAGGGCAGCAGGAGGCTAAGCCAGAATTTGGCGCGCTTCAGCGGTGTCGGCCTCTTGAAATAGTTGAGGTCGATGCGCTGTGCTAGTTTTTTTGTTGTTCTAGTCCTCGCCACTTGTCACTCGCCTTTTTTTTTAATATCGCAGCGCCATGACGGCGTGAATGGCGCCGAGCAAAATCAACGCGAGCGAGAGCGGGATGTGCAGCAACAGCCAGCCGTGCAGCCAGCGATGCAAGCGCTCCTGGCGCGCGAGCTGCCGCGCTTCGTCGCAAATGTCTTCGAGGTCCGCAAGCGTGACGTGCGCGGCTGCCGGCAGCAGCGTGCGCAATCCGGCGAACACGCTGGTCGCCTTCGCGGCATCGCCGAGCCGCTGGCCGCGTTGTTTTGGCTGTTCCAGAAACGGACGCATTTCATGCAGGAAAAAACGGCGAAGCGGTGCGCTTTCTTCTTCACTCAACAAAGTAATTTCTGGAGCCGCAGCCACGGCGGCGCTCGCGCCCGCACTGACGGCGGCTGACGTGCGCAGCGGAACGGCGGACGCGGCGATGGTCCGCAACGCCGTGAAGCCGCCAGCGCGGTGAACTTCGCCACTCGAAGATTTGCCGAGGCCCAGGGAACCGCAGAGAGATTCGAACGCGCGATCGGCTTCTTCGCGCAGCAGCGAACGCACGTTGCCGATTTCGTCGTAAATGGTTTCGAGCGGCACGTCCGATGTCATCACGCGTGGGACATAGTGTTGTAGCGCTGCGCCGAACACGCCACTGAACACTGTAACGATGAGCAGCCACATCAGGACGCGCGTGAGCGTGCCGCCGAAATGAAATCCCCCGTGAAAAAGAATCATTGGCAGGGCGAGAAAGCCGAGCCAGAGGTGGCCGCGCATCCAGGCTTGCGCGCG
>DATNLB010000583.1:0-2718 GCA_035603095.1 Candidatus Acidiferrales bacterium | reverse complement strand
GATCGGCCGCAGACGCAACCGGCACGCCTCCAGCACCGCATCGACTCTGTTCATCCCCTCCTGGAGCTGTTTCTCCCTCGCAAACTCCACGATAAGAATGGCGTTTTTGCAGGCCAGCCCGACGAGAACAATCAAACTGATTTGCGTGAAGACATTGTTGTCGCCATTCAGAAGCCACACCCCGGCGATGGCGGAAAACAGAGTCATGGGAACAATCAAGATGATTACGAGCGGCAGCGACCAACTTTCGTACTGAGCGGCAAGCACGAGGTACACAAGAAAAACAGAGAGTGGAAAAATGTAAACCATGGTGTTGCCGGCGAGAATCTTCTGGTAGGTAAGCTCGGTCCACTCGTATTTCATTCCGTTTGGCAATTGCTCGTCGAGGACCTTGGCAATTGCGGATTCCGATTGGCCCGTGCTGTATCCCGGCGCGGCCGCCCCATTAATTTCCGCCGCGGGAAATCCGTTGTAGCGCATGACGCGGTCTGGCCCATAAGTCGGCTTGACGGTGACTACCGATCCCAGCGGAATCATTTCACCGGCCAGGTTTCTTGTCCGAAGGTGACCGATATCTTCCGGGCGCAGCCGGTACGGCGACTCCGCCTGCACATTTACCTGGTAGGTTCTGCCAAAGCGATTGAAGTCGTTGACATAAAGCGAACCCAGGTAAACCTGCAAGGTGTCAAACACATCGCTGAGGGGAATGCCGTAGGTTTTAGCCTTTTCGCGGTCCACATGAGAATCGATTTGCGGCACGTTGATATCGAAGCTGGAAAACACCCCGATTAGACCCGGTGTCTGGTTGCCTTTTTGCAGCGTGGCGGCGGTCTCTTTGTAGAGCGATTCCAAGCCGGCGCCCGAACGGTCTTCAATGTAGAGTTTGAACCCGGCCACCGTCCCTATTCCCTGAACGGGCGGCGGAGGGAACACGGCGATAAATGCTTCCTGGATGGACCCAAATTGTTTGTTGAGGTCCGCAGCGATGGCATTCGCGGAAAGCTCCGGAGACAATCGCTCTTCGGAAGGTTTCAAACCAACGAACACGATTCCGGAATTCGGGCTGTTAGTGAAGCCGTTGATCGACAGGCCGGGAAACGCAACGGCGTTCCGCGCTCCCGGGCGTTTCAAGGCGATGTCGGACATCCGGCGAATTACATCTTCAGTGCGATCGAGCGTGGCGCCATTCGGCAACTGCGCGAGGCATACGAGATATCCCTTGTCCTGGGTGGGAACAAATCCCGTGGGCACGCGCGAGAAGCCGAGAATGGTCACCCCGATCAGTCCTGCATAAACCACAACCGCAATCAGACTGGAGCGCAGCGTGCGCGTGACAAATATCCCGTAACCCCTCGAGGCACTGCCAAAGAACCGGTTGAACAGCTTGAAAAACCAGCCAAAGGCAAACTCGATGGCGCGCGTGAAGCGATCCTTCTTGGCGCCGTGAGACTTCAGGAGAAGCGCCGCAAGCGCCGGGCTCAGCGTGAGGGAATTAAACGCGGAAATCACCGTGGAGATGGCAATCGTAAGGGCAAACTGCTTGTAGAATTCACCCGAGAGTCCCACGATGAACGCCGTGGGAACGAAAACCGCGCACAACACCAAGGCGATGGCCACGATCGGGCCGCTAACTTCTTCCATCGCGCGGCGGGTAGCTTCCTGCGGTTCGTGCCCGAGGGCGATATTTCTTTCTACGTTCTCAACCACGACGATCGCGTCATCCACGACGATTCCAATCGCCAGGACAAGCCCGAACAGCGAGAGGGTGTTCAAAGAGAAGCCGAGCAGGAGCATGACGGAGAAGGTTCCGACGAGCGAAACGGGAAGCGCCAGCAGCGGAATGACGGAGGCCCTCCAAGTCTGCAGGAAGACGAGCACCACAAGAACGACCAGGATGAGCGCTTCGATAAACGTGTGGCCCACGGCCTGAATCGATTCGCGCACGAAAACCGTGGGGTCGTAGGCGATTTTGTAGTCCACGCCTTCCGGAAATGATTTCTTAAGACGTTCCATGGTGTCGCGTACCTGTTGCGACGTTTGGAGCGCGTTGGAGCCAGGCCGCTGCGAAATAGGAAGGGCCGCGGCAGGCTTGTTGTCCAATAAACTTCGGAGCGCGTACGTACTGGAACCCAGTTCGACGCGGCCCAGATCGCGGATACGCGTAATCTGGCCATCCTTTGCGGCGCGCACAATGATGTTTCCGAATTCTTCCTCGGTCGTGAGCCGCCCCTGGGTGTTGACAAGCAATTGAAACGCTGTGCTCCCTGTGTTGGTCGGGGGAGCACCAAGCACACCAGCCGCAACCTGTACGTTTTGCTCGCGAATTGACTGGACGACATCCGTGGCCGTCAAGTTGTGCGAGGCCAATTTGTTTGGATTGAGCCAAACGCGCATGCTGAAATCGCCCGCGCCGAAGACCTGTACGTTGCCGACGCCAGGGAGGCGGCCCAACTCGTCCTTCACTTGGAGATAGGCAAGGTTCGCCAGATACAACATGTCGTAGCGGTTGTCCGGAGACTCCAGGTGCACAACCATCAGCAAATCCGGTGAGGTTTTTTCCGTCGTCACACCGAGGCGCTGCACTTCCTGCGGCAATCGCGGCAGCGCCTGCGATACCCGGTTCTGCACCTGCACTTGCGCTTTGTCGAGGTCTGTACCGAGGCCGAAGGTGATCGTCAGAGTCATGACGCCGTCGGCAGTGGCCTGCGAAAACATATA
>DATNLB010000103.1:0-9094 GCA_035603095.1 Candidatus Acidiferrales bacterium | reverse complement strand
TAGCCAGTCGTCGTTCGCGCGAATCCGAGTCGGCAGCGCCAGAGAAATGCGACGTTTGCCCAACAATCTCAGGGCAATCGAGGGGCCAAGACCTACGGATGGACCAAAGCTCTTAGACCACGGAAAATAGACGGGTTGTGAAACAAAGGACGGTAATCGACTCTTCGATTCGAATTGGTCGTGTGTAATGCTACGCGCATTTGCGCAATATTTTTTCCAGGCGGCAGCTAGTTTTTAGCAGAGATCGCCGCGAGAAGACGCTCCCACACGTCTGGAAAATGGAGCGGCAGACGCCGCGCGCGGGGAGTGTCAGGCTGGTTTTCTGAGGGTTCCCGGGACTTGCCGTCGGTAAGAAGGATGGTACGTTCGCAGAAGGGGAAGAGACCGGCAGCCAAATCAGGAGTGGCGATGCCAACGATGTGGGCGTGGTAGCGCAGTGCTCGGTCGTAGAGCTTTGCAAGTTCGCGGAGGCAACGTTGAACGCTAGGGCCGATGGCGGCGGACCAGAGAACGCCGCGCTGGCGGAATTGCAAGTTGCGATTACGTCCCTCGGAGAGAAATCTCTGCACTTGATCGGCGGAGGCGCCGGCAAAGAAAAAAATGTCGTCAAAGTCGCGCTGCCGGACAAGTTCGGCCTCCTTTTGAGGCAGACCCGTATTTTGCGCGAGTTCGCGAGGAGAGAGCGAGCGCAAGGTCACAACGGGCACGCCTGTATCCTGGGAGAGCGCTTCCAGGGCCTCAGCGGCCGCCGGAAGTGCTTGCGCGACAGGGATGCAGGTAAAGCGTCCAAGGCGCACGGTCGCGGCCTTCTTCGTTAGAGAGGTGTCGGACGTCGGCCGCAGGTGGAAATAGTCTTCCGGCAGGTAGACCGCACAGCCTTCTTCCGCAATGAAGGGGTGCGTGTGGCCGTGTTTACGACGAGGATCGTCGAATTGCAGACGCGATCGGCTGGTCAGCCAGACGGCGGGAATGGCTTGGTGGTCGAGTGCGGCGGTGAATTCATCGAGTCCAGGGACGCTGCTTCCTCGCAGTGGAATCAGGGTATCAACAGAGATGTAGAGGACGCTGGACGTTTGGCGCAAGCAAGGCTCCGGAGTGGTGAAGCCTGCCTATTCTATCGGAATTCCTCAGGTCGCCGCGCTCGTGGCAAAAGAAAAAGGCGGGCAGTTTCTTCTGCCCGCCTTGAGGCGTGCCCGGCAAAACCGGCCGGACACTTCTATCCGTGATTAGTTGCCAGACTTTGAAGCGCTGGCGGACGTCTGCGAATTCGCCTTTGGGATGCTGACGTACCCGCTGATGGTGTTCTTACCCACCTTGTTGACGACCATTTCTTCGGGAATATGCGTGCCGGAGGTATAGAAGAAGATCGGCTCGTTCATCGCACGGTTCTTCTTTTCGAAGCGCTTGTCTTCGATGGTCATGGCGGCGCTGAACTGGTTGTGCTTTTCGTTCACGCCCTTCAGTTCGACGGTGACATTGCCCACCTTCTGCGGCTTGTTCTTGCCGACGATGGTGAATTCAACGTAGTCGCGTTCGCCAAGGCGGCGAAGCTGGTCGATTTCATCATGATTGCGCGCGATGAGCGTGCCCATTTCACTGCGAGCCATTTTCAAGTCTTCGCGGGTGGCGTCCAGATCGGTCTTGACGCCTACAACCTTGGTGTCCACAACCTTGACATCATCGCTGGTGGCCTTGGTGGCGAGTTCCGAGTGAACCGAGGTGTCCAGCGCGGTCAGCTTCTCGGTGGTTGCGTTATTGAGTTTTGCCGCTTCCTCGCGGGCCTTCTTGAGCTGGCCCTGGGTAATCTTCAGCTTGCCGGTGACAACCCTCAGGTCGCCCTGGAGATCAGTGCTGGCTTTTTCGTCTTGCGCAAGGCGGTCCTTCAGGGAAGACACGTCTTGCTGTACGGCCTGTTGCGTCGTCTTCAACTGAGCGGCAACCGTTTGCTGCGTGGCATCGAGCTTCGAAGAGGCATTCCAGCCAAATGCCAGTCCACCGATGGCGAGCAAGCCTAGCACGACGATTGCTGGCAACGTCCATGCTGGTGATTCCGTACGCGTTTCTACGAATCTATCTTCTGACATAGTCAATCTTTCTCCTCACCGCTAACGGGCCAAAACCTCTAAGTAACAAACCCGTACTAAAGGAAGTGCATGTGCTGCACCAAAAGGTCAGTGTCGGGATGTGCCCGTAAATGGATGAAAATGGAGCTGGTTGCCAGAGATGGGAAAAAAGACATGTGGTACTAGTCCTGGCAAAGTTTACGCGAAGAGAGAGCGAACAGCGGATTTTTTGCTTGGCGTTGGGTCAGTCCAATTGAATTCCGAGCTTTCGGAGATCGGATTGGAGCTGCTCGGGCGATTGAAAGACGATTCCAGACATCCCGAGGCGCTGGGCGGCTTCCGCGTAGGCGGCAATATCGTCAATATAGACGGCTTCCTCGGCCTGGACGCGGCAGGCCTGGAGGGCTTCCCGGTAGATGGCCGGGTCAGGCTTGCTCGCGCCAACGCGATAGGAATAGATACGAATGGGAAAGAAGCGGAAAAAGGGGAAGCGGGCCTCTTCATTGGACATGTGGATGGGATCGGTATTCGATAGTAAGGCGAGGCGGTAATTCTTGGAGAGCTTCTCTAGGAACGATTCCGAATGGATCGGATTCGGGTCAAGGGCGCGGTTCCAGACTTCTGAGAACTCCTCAAAAGAAAGCGAAAAGCCAAGACGCTTGGCTAGATGAATGTGCCAGTCCCGAGGAGAAATGCGTCCCTCCTGCCAATCGAGCCAGCGCGGATCCTTTTCAATCGCGGACCACACATCCTGTGGAGTTAGTGAGAGGCCGGAAGCCAGCCCGCCCATGGCCCGGGAAATGTCCACGCGAATCAGGACCCGGCCGATATCGAAGATGATGGCGCGGAACTTGTCGAAGGCCACAGTCTATTCGCCCTTTACGCGGGGAGTCGCGGCGGAGCCGTGGTCACCGGAGGCACCGAACTTATGCCTGGAGCGATAAATGCTGATGACCGCGGGCAGCAGGGAAACCACGACAACAACGGCAATGACGTAATGGATGCGCGCGCCAATGTTCGGGACCGAGCGGCCCAGAGAGTAGCCGCCGAGGATCATGGCGCCGACCCAAAAGGTCCCTCCACAGATGTCGAAGGCGAGGTAGCGGGCGTAAGGCATTTTCGCGGCGCCAGCGACGGGCGGACAGAACGTTCGAACTATGGGAATGAAGCGCGCGAGAATAACGGCCCGGCCGCCGTATTTTTGATAGAAGTCACGGGCGCGTTGCAGGTGGCTGCGGCGGAAGAAGAAAGACTCCTCGCGGCGGTAAAGAGCTGCGCCGGCCGAGCGGCCAATCCAGTAGCCAATCTGATCGCCTACGATGGCGCAAAACATGACTGGTAGGAGAAGCCACTTCAGAGGAATTACGCCGGCAGCGGAAAAAATTCCAGCGGTGACAAGCAGGGAATCTCCGGGAAGAAAGAATCCTACAAAAAAGCCGGTTTCGACAAAGACAATCGCGCAAATGAGCGGGGCCCCGCCGGAACGAATCAGCTCCTTGAGTCCGTCCGGGTTGTAGAGCGAGTGGAGAAAATGGAGGATGGCGTCGAGCACTCGGTGTTGTTCCTCACAGAGGAAGAATCGATCGAATTCCTTACGGGCACCGGAGCAAGAGTGCGCGAACGCACGGCGGTGAAAGCGCCCAATCCTATACGGTAGCAGAAAACACCAATATCCTCTCCACATTCATGCCACAGAAGGAGTGGGACGGTAAGGGCTGCAAGCCAGAAGTTGATGCGAGTCATCGGAGCGCCTCCGCGAGCCATAGATATCCTTTGTCTTCGGCGTCGAGCCGGGCCTGGAGATCCTGGGCGGCAACTTGCTTCTGCACCAGAAGTTTTTTAATACGCGGGAGAGCGCGGAGCGCGGCAGCGGCCCCCGCAGCGATCGCCTCATCGGCGCGGTCGAATTCGTCCCAGGCAAGGGATTGAACGTCGGGCCGGAGGACGAGGTCGGCATGTCGTTCCCAGATTTCGAGCTGGTGTTTTTGCGCCGCGTTCACCGCCCGGCTCACGACCTGAAAAATGTTCGTGGGGGTGCCGCGGTGGCCGTCCTGCATGCCGACGGAGACACCGATTACCACGGCGGCGCCGAGACCGCGGGCGGCGTGCGTCGGAACCGGGGCGACCAGCCCACCGTCCGCAAGACACCGCGTGCCGATCTCGACAGGTTCGAACAGGCCCGGGAAGGCGCAACTCGCGCGGATGGCGTCCACCAGATCGCCTTGCGTGAACACCACGGGTTCGCCGGAGTTCAAGTCCGTGGCTACCACTGCAAGAGGAATGTGTAGATCTTCAAACTGTCGCGATTCGAAAACACGTTCGATTAAGTTCTCAAGACGCTGATTGCTTGCCAAGCCGAGCCGGGAGACGCGCCAGCGCGCGATGTCCCGGAAGCGCAGGGTACGGCAGGTCTCAATGATGCGCGCTAGAGGTGCGCCACTGGCATAGGCAGCGCCTAGAATGCTGCCCACGCTGGTGCCCGCGATGTGAGAGATAGGGATGTGGTTCTGCTCCAGCACTTGTAGAACGCCGAGATGAGCGAAGCCGCGCGCGAAACCTCCGCCAAGGGCGAGGCCGACGCCTGCCCGGCTGGACGTGGCGACTGCACTTTCGTTCAGGTTCTTGCGCGAAGGGTGACCGTGCCTCGTCATACCTGCAGGATCGCAGGGAAAACATCCTGGTCCTATGGCCCGGGCGTCCCGAAAGAACAGTACTTCTGTACTCCGCTAGAAACTGAGTGTGAAACGCTGCTCGAATTTTGTGCAGTACCTTCTTACTAGTCCGGTGCCCTCTCTGTACCATTGTGAACCGCGGGCCGCTGCGCGATTCTCTCTTTCGTCAGGCTGAATCACTGAGAGGAACAAGAATGGACAGTGCGTTCGAAGCTTGGATCGGGCAACCGGTGATCCTGCAGGTGGCGCTAGGAAACATCAAGGTGCCGCTGCGGGGAAAGCTGCTGAAAGATGGCGGCGAAACCGTAAGGATGCGGATTGGCGATGGCTGGGACGTGGACATCTATAAGGCCATGATCCTGGCTGTTGAAGAAGACTCCATGGTTCTACTTCCTGCGTGAGGGATAACGCCATGAAAACGCAAGAACTCAAATACGTAACGCGGCGCCGCGCGGCGGTGCTGTTGGGTCTATCGGAAATGGAATTGAGCCGCATCTCGACCGAATCGGGATTCGGACACAAAGAAGTCGCAGGCGAGCAGGAAGAGACGTATTTCACCTACGAAGAGCTGCGACAGATCTGCATGCTGGCCGTACACCAGGTGCACTAGACAAAAACAAGTTTCCTCCGGCCCCCCTCAATAACACCCCCACCCCGGGTCGCTCCCCCCAGCGATCCGGGGTTTTTCTCTGCGTTGAAGATCCCAGTTGAGCGATTCGCGGTCGTTGAATCGGTTTAGAAAACCTTTGACAGACGGAGTCCACGCGAAGAGACTTAGCGCCGCACAGGAGACGCCGGTCAAATGTCATGCTCTAGAGTTCATGGATGGTGGAAGTGGACAGCGACGTTGGTCTTAGTTGCCGCCACAGTCGTGACGACCGCAGGAAGCGGCGCAAGCGACGGAACCGAAACCTATGATGTAGTCATCGCCAACGGGCGAGTGATGGATCCCGAATCGGGCCTTGATGCGGTGCGGAACTTGGGGATTGCTGGCGGGAAGATTCGCGCGATTACCGGGGAACCACTCCAGGGAAAGAAGACGATGGATGCAATAGGTTTGACGGTTGCCCCAGGTTTTATTGATTTGCACCAGCACGGGCAGGAGCCGCGCAATTATCAATTCAAAGCGCGCGATGGAGTGACCACCTCGCTTGAGCTGGAAGCCGGAACGGATGATATCGACAAATGGTATGCGCAGCGCGAAGGCAAGACGCTCATCAACTTTGGCGTGAGCATCGGGCACATTCCCGTGCGGATGAAGGTGATGAAGGACCCGGGTAACTTCCTGCCCAGTGGGGATGCCGCTCATCGCGAAGCCACGCCGGAAGAATTGGCGCAAATCGACAAAGACATTGAGGAGGGATTGCATCGCGGTGCGCTGGCTGTCGGGATGGGAATCAATTACACGGCTGCTGCCACTCATGGCGAGATCGTCGATGTGTTCCGGCTGGCGGCGAAAAGCAACGCGCCGGTACACGTGCACCTGCGGCACGCTGGACTGAAAGAGCCAACAACGGGACTCGTCGGGATCGAAGAGGTCATTGCAGCAGCGGCGGCGACGGGAGCCCCGCTGCACGTGGTGCACATCACCAGTATGGGTCTGCAGGATACGCCGCGGCTCATCGCCATGGTGAGAGGCGCGCAGCAGAGCGGTCTTGACGTGACGACCGAGTGCTATCCCTATACAGCCGGCAGCACCATGCTGGAGTCAGCGATTTTTGATCCCGGATGGCAAGACCGGCAGGGAATTACGTATAAGGATGTCCAGTGGGTGAAGACGGGCGAACGGTTGACCGCGGAGACCTTTGAAAAATACCGCAAAGAAGGAGGTACCGTCGTCATTTTTTCGATTCCCGAAGAAGCTGCACGCACGGCGGTCGCAGATCCGATCGTGATGATCGCCAGCGACGGCATGCCCATTACGGGAGCCAAGGTCCATCCACGGGGGCAGGGGACGTTCTCGCGCGTGCTAGGGCATTACGTCCGAGAAGATAAGGCGTTGGATTTAATGACCGCTCTGCGCAAGATGACTCTGATGCCGGCCCAGCGGCTGGAAAAACGCGCGCCGGCATTCAAGGACAAAGGACGGATTCGTGTGGGGGCAGACGCGGACATTACGGTGTTCGACCCGAAGCGCATCATTGACAAAGCAACCTACGAACAGCCGCTGCAATACTCGGAGGGGATTCAGTTTGTGCTTGTCAACGGAGTTCCCGTCGTTAAAGATGGGCAACTCGTTGATGGCGTTTTTCCGGGCCGGGCGGCTCGTGCGCCCATTTTGCAATGAACGAGAAGTTGCCTTAGGGATTTCCTGCACAGGGGGAAGGCGCCTTGCACTTAACACTTGCCGATTGGGCCGCGATCGTTGGTTATTTGCTGATCACTCTCGTCCTGGGGTTGTATTTCCGGCGGCGGTCGGGACAAAGCACGGAGGACTACTTCGTTTCCGGCAGAAACGTGTCGTGGTGGCTGGCGGGAACTTCGATGGTGGCGACCACGTTTGCAGCCGATACGCCGCTGGCCGTGACAGGACTGGTCTATATCAATGGAGTCGCGGGGAATTGGCTGTGGTGGAGCTTTTTGCCGTCGGGAATGATGACGGTGTTCTTGTTCGCGAGATTGTGGCGGCGCTCCGGATTGATCACCGATGTGCAGTTTGCTGAAATGCGCTACAGCGGGAAACCTGCTGCGTTCTTGCGCGGATTTCGGGCCGTTTATCTTGGCCTACTGATGAACTGCCTGATCCTTGGGTGGGTGACGAAGGCGATGGTCAATATCATCAGCACGGCCATGGGTGTGAGCGATGCTAAAGCGCTGGCCATCTGCGTATTCTTCCTGATGCCCTTCACGGGGATTTATGTTTCGCTTGGCGGGTTATGGGGCGTGCTTTGGACGGACTTGTTCCAGTTCGTTCTGAAAATGGCGATTGTGATTTCGGTGGCCTGGTACGGAATTCACGCGGTTGGCGGGATGCCGCAACTTCTCGCGGCGCTTGCGGCCCGGCGTGCCGCTGCCGGGCCGGGAGCCAGCGACATCACTGCTCTCTTACCAGATTTTTCACGAGGGTTCACCAGCGAAGCATTATGGACGTTGCCGGTGATTACTTTTGTGGTGCATCTGACGGTGCAGTGGTGGGCGTTTTGGTATCCGGGAGCGGAACCTGGCGGCGGTGGATACATCGCGCAGCGGATTTTCAGCGCAAAGGACGAAAGGAACGGATTGCTATCGGTGCTGTGGTTCAACCTGGCGCACTACGCGCTGCGGCCCTGGCCCTGGATTTTGACGGCGCTCGTGGCGGTTGTTCTTTATCCGGGATTGGCGCAGCCCGAGCGCGGGTACATGTTGGTGGCGACGCGGCAGACACCGCATGCGCTCCTGGGAATCTTGCTCGCGGGATTCATGGCAGCGTTCATGTCCACCGTCGCAACACAATTGAATTGGGGCAGTTCCTACCTTGTCGAAGACTTTTACCGGCGCTTCTTGAAGAAGAATGGAAGCGAGGCGCATTACGTGAACGCGTCGCGTCTCGCCACGGTATTCCTGGTGATTGCGGCGGCGCTTGTGGCGTTGCAGCTTGGCTCGGTTAGCGCCGGATGGAAGATCGTGCTCGAATTGGGGGCGGGAACCGGCGGCGTATATTTGCTCCGCTGGTACTGGTGGCGCGTGAATGCCTGGAGTGAAATCTCCGCGATGACGGCGGCGCTGGTGACGACGCTGGCGCTGCATGCGGACGCGCTCTGGATGGCGATTGCAGGCAGGCCGCAACCCTTCGGCGGCTCGGACCCCGTCATTTTCGCGAAGACGACATTGTGCACCACCGGCGTCACCACGCTTGTGTGGGTGACGGTCACACTGCTCACGCCCGCAGAACCGGGAGACACGCTGGTGAAGTTCTACCGGAAAGTGCGCCCGCAAATCACCGGATGGCGTCCCATAGCGAAGCTCGCGGGAGATGAGCCCGTCACGCGCGACCTGGGGAAGAATCTTCTGTGCTGGATCCTGGGGTGCGTGCTCATCTATTCCTCGCTGTTCTGTATTGGTGAGTTGTGCTTCGGACGGTATCAGATGGGATTTGTTCTCGCGATTGTGGCGATTGCCTGCGGGGTGGGCATCTCCCGGCTCATGCCCAAGCCTGCGGAGTGGCAAGCAAACTGAAATGGCGGGCTCGGGGCAGCCGGCTCGATCAGGTACGCATCACGCCGTGCTCGCGGGATTTCTTGGCTGGACGCTCGACGCGTTCGATTTCTTCATCGTCGTTTTTCTCTTTGATACGTTGGCGCACCAGTTCGGAGTCAGCAAGAAAGAAATCGTTTTCACCACCACCGCGACGCTCGCCATGCGGCCCATCGGCGCGCTGCT
>DATNLB010000111.1:0-4613 GCA_035603095.1 Candidatus Acidiferrales bacterium | reverse complement strand
ACATTGGCGCGTGTCGAGATACGCAAAAGTTCTTCGCTGTGGACGAGTGCGTGGCATTGCTCGCACGCGAGGGCTCCAAGCGCCAGGGATGCGCCGCAGTTGTGGCAGTTGCGGATTGGTTCGTCGTAAGAGGTGGGCACGATGGGCCATTCGAGGTAGGGCTAGGTTGCGGGCGGCGGCGCTGGTGCGGCAGCGGCAAACGGGCCGAGGATATCGATTTTGGGGCCAGCCGCAAGGCGCCAGGCAATGTTCATACCGACGAAAAGAATGATGAGGCCGAGCGCACCGTTGAGGGGACTTGCGAGTTCGAGAAACGGCGAGGCGAGACCCAGAAGTGCAAGGATCCCAAACGCCTTGAAAGGATTGATTTGCGGCTCGCCCGCCGAAGCCGGCTTTGAAGGGGCACCATCGGAAGGAGATGAACCATCGGGGCCTGGAATAGCCGGATCAGAATTGGCGCGGGCGGCAGGTCGCGTTTGTGGTTGTTTTTGAGCTTCTTGCTTGATGGCCTGGGAAAGATAGATTGGAATGGCGGCCATGGAGACGGCCGCGTAAGTCAGCGCTGCGGCAGCAACTTGATAACGGCGCCCGCCAGTGCCGCGCGAGCCGATTTTGATGGCTTTGGCAATGATCCAGCCGACAGCAAGTGAGAGGTAGCCGATTGCAATACCGGTGATGATACTGAAGCCGGAGTAAAGAATCAGTCCGAGAATTGCGCCGCCGAATCCAAAAGCCAGGCCGCGTACGAAAAGAGCGTGCGTATCCTTTGGGATTTGGTTCTTCAGTTGATCCACGCAGCGCGCGCACGCGAGCGAGCCATTGACGCGAAAATACTGTCCCGTTATGCCCTGATTGCAGGATTTGCAAACGTCCGTGCCGGGCTTCGGCACGTATTCCGCGGTGCCAAACTGAGGAGCAGGATTACCGAATCCTGAGTCCGCCATAGGCGGGAGGGTAGCACAAAGGTTATTTAGTCAGAAGCAATATTATAGTCGACAGCCAGCTCGGAGTGAAGAAATCGAGACGGGCGAGGTCCGGAGTGGATTGGGCGGCTGGCGCCGGAGTTGCTCAGGTCGTGAGCCCAAGGTCGCCCTTTGGTCCGCTGATGAGCGCGCGGAGCCGGGCTTTGTCGCTGCGCTGGACGGGGAGATCGAGGCCCATGCGTTTGAGGGTCAGGGAGAGTTCGTCCGGATCCACGCTCATGATTTCAAAATACGCCAAACTGCAACGCTTTGGAGCGTCCTCGGAAGGGTGGACGGAGTCCGCGCTCCATTCGATGAAGAAGGGGAGGAGGCCGTGGCGGTCGTCGGCGAGATTGACGGTTTTCCACGTGAGGACGCGGCCATCCGGGCGCTTTCTGGAGCCGTCGTCGGGGCCTTTGAATTCGACTTTGTTTTCGTGGAGCTGCTGGGCGATGGCGGCGATGGCCGGAGGATGGACGGCCCAGCCGATGAGGCGTGGGTCGGTCATTGCACGGATTTGCGGGAAGTGGACAATTTCGTGTTGCGCGGGGTCCGGAGCGATGATTTCCAAATAGCGGCGCTCTCCGAGCGAGAGGAGCGCGTTGCGCGTGCCGCGGCCGGGATGGACGCCGCCAATCGCGGGGCGCACGCCGGTGTTCTCTTCGAGCAAATCGATGCCGCGATCGAGATCGTTGCAGCCGAGAATGATGTGATCGAGCAATGCCGGCACCTGATCGTCCTCTTCCGAGTCTGCCGCCCAGGATACGGGCGGCACGGCAAGAACGCCGCCGGTTAGCGCGAGAAAGAGACGCCGTGAGAGCGGTTGTGACATTCGTGACCTCCCGTGAGCAACTTCTGATCGTCCGGCTAGAGCGAAATCTCCGAAGTGCGCTGGCCGCGCTTGCTCAAGTAATGATGCCAAAAGAGACGGGCGGCGACGGCGCGCCACGGCTTCCAGGGTGCGCTCATTTTCTCGAGCCTCTCCGGTGATGGGCGACGGCGGAGGCGTTTTACTTCCTGCACTGCCGTGGCCAACGCCAGATCGCCAGTCGGCCAAATATCCGGGCGCCGAAGCGCACTCAATAGATAGATGTCGGCAGTCCATTTACCGATGCCTTTGAATGCCACCAGCATCTTGCGGGCAGCATCGTCTTGCAGGTTGTGCAGATCGCGCAGATCGAAATAGCGACGCGCCAGCGATTCGGCGAGCAGGCGAGCGTAAAGAGTTTTCTGGCGGCTGAAGCCGATGCGCAGCAACTCCGCGTCGGTGAGCTTCAGGAAGCGTCCGGGAGTGAGCGGGCGGACGACGGCATTCAGACGGTCGAAGGCCGCTTTCGCCGAAGCGAGCGACACCTGTTGCTCGAGGATGATGTAGACGAGTGTGGGGAAACCGGGATCACGCACCCACAAGGGCGGAGGGCCATACTTTTGCACGACTTCTGCCAAATGGGCGTCGCGATCGGCCAGGAGACGCACGCCTTGAGCGAAGACGTTTTCATTCAGGATGATTTGCGAGAGCTGCACGGCACGATGAATCGAGATTCGCGATGACGATCTAACTCGTGGCACGGGAATCGACTTCTTGCCGAAGCGATTCAACGACTTCGGCGAGGGGCTTGGGGCCGAGGTCGCCTTTCGAACGATGGCGAACGGAGACGGTGTCGGCTTCGGCTTCCTTGGGGCCGACCACGAGCATGTAAGGGATTTTCTGGAGCTGCGCGTCGCGGATTTTTGCGGGCAGCTTTTCGTTGCGGTCGTCGAGGTGGACGCGAAGGTTGTGGCGCTTCAGAGTTTCGGTGACGTGCTTGGCGTAATCGGCGACTTTTTCGCTGACCGGGCAGACTTCCACCTGCACCGGCGCGAGCCACAGCGGGAAGGCGCCCGCGTAGTGCTCGATCAAGATGCCGAAGAAGCGCTCGACGGAGCCGAGCAGCGCACGGTGGACCATGAGCGGCTGATGCTTGGCGCCGTCGTCGGCGACGTATTGCAGGCCAAAGCGCGCGGGGAGATTGAAATCGAACTGCACGGTGGTGAGCTGCCAGGAACGCCCGATGGCGTCAATGAGTTTTACGTCGATTTTCGGGCCGTAGAAGGCGGCTTCGCCTGCCATCTTTTTGTACGGGATGTTCATGCGCTTCATGGTGTCGGCGAGAGCGGCGGTGGCGCGATGCCAGTCTTCGGGCCTGCCGGCGTAATTTTCCGGATGGGCGGGATCCCAGTCGGAAAGCTCGACTTCGAATTTGTCGAAGCCGAAATTTTTCATCACGGCGAAGGCGAAATCGACGCAAGCCTCGACTTCGGATTCGATTTGCGAGGGCATGCAGAAGATGTGCGCGTCGTCCTGGGTGAAGCCGCGGACGCGGAGCAGGCCGTGAAGCACGCCGCTGCGTTCGTAGCGATAGACGGTGCCGAGCTCGGCGAGGCGGACGGGAAGGTCGCGGTAGCTGCGGAGCTTGGACTTGTAAATAAGGATGTGGCCGGGGCAATTCATGGGCTTGAGCTGGTAGTCGGCTTTTTCGACTTCCACCGGGCCGAACATACTGTCTTTGTAAAAATTGGTGTGGCCGCTAGTCTTCCACAGGTCTAGGCGCATGATGTGTGGCGTGTAAACGAGGTCGTAGCCGCGCTTAAGCAGCTCTTCGCGGAGCCAATCCTCGACGATCTTTCGAATGAGGCCGCCCTTGGGGTGCCAGAAAATGAGGCCCGGGCCGGCTTCTTCCTGAATGCTGAAGAGATCCAGTTCCGTGCCGAGCTTGCGGTGGTCGCGGCGCTTGGCTTCTTCGATACGGTGCAAATGCGCGTCCAGCTCTTTCTGGGTGAAGAAAGCCACGGCGTAAATTCGCTGGAGCTGGGGATTGCCTTCCTGCCCTTTCCAGTACGCGCCGGCGACGTTCATGAGCTTGAATGCTTGAATGCGCTTGGTCGAGGGGATGTGTGGGCCGCGGCAGAAGTCGATGAATTTTCCAGTGGTGTAGAAAGAAACCATCGGCTCGGTGGCTTTCTCTTCCACGAGCTCGCATTTAAAAATCTGGTTGCTCTTTTTGTAGAGGTCCAGGGCTTCCGGCTTCGGGATGAGCTTGCGCTCGTTGGGCAAATCCTGCGCCGCGAGCTCGTGCATCTTCTTTTCGATTTTGATGAGGTCTTCCTGAGTGAACGGCTCATCGCGCAGGAATTCGTAGAAAAAGCCGGTGTCGATCGGGGGACCGATGCCGAGCTTCACATGGGGATACAACTCCATCACCGCTGCGGCGAGGAGGTGGGCCGCGGAATGGCGGAACACAAAAAGCGCATCGGGATCTTTTTCCGTGAGGATTTGCAGCTTCACGTCGTGATCCAGAGGGCGACGCAAGTCGACCAGCTCGCCTTCGCCGTCGTTGGGCGCGGCGACGCGCGCCACAAGCGCGGCATCCGCGAGCCGCGGGGAAATACTTCTCGCGACCTCGGCCGCTGTCGTGCCTTTGGGCACCTCTTTGACGCTGCCGTCCGGCAATGTGATGTGAATCTGCTCCATGTGCGTGTTCACCCGGAAGGAGAAACACTAAGCTTATCGGCGGCGTTCCGCGCGGTCAAGGCGCGGCAGACGAGTCGTCCGCGATTCGAAAACGGAACCAGTCTGTGACTAAATCAGCGTGACGCCCGGAAGTCCGGAAA
>DATNLB010000155.1:0-9538 GCA_035603095.1 Candidatus Acidiferrales bacterium | reverse complement strand
GGGAAGTTTTTGTGGCCTCATTTCCGTCGTTTCACGATATCAAACAGGTTTCGTTGGCAGGCGGCGTCCAGCCGCGTTGGCGCGGAGACGGCAAAGAACTCTTCTTCATCGATCCCCAAGGAAAAATGATGTCGGCCACCGTGGAGCGCGGGTCGCCTTCCAAAATAGGCATCCCAAGAAAGCTATTCGACACGGGACTTGTACCAGACCCCACCGTCAATCAGTACGCGGTCACCGAGGATGGACTTAAGTTTCTGGTGCTAGAACCTCGCAAGGGTTTTCTCGAAACTTATTCGGTGGTCCTTAACTGGCGCGCGACCGTCAACTAGCGCGTTGGGAAAGCGGCGCCATATCCACACCAAAGTTAGCGTTCCACGCCCCGTTGGATCGATTGGAGTCAGTTCCAACGACTGAGCAGGTGACCCGTTTGAAAAGGAATCTGAACCCGTTCGCGGTTCAAGAACAAAGGGCGCCAACCCGCCTTCCGCGGGGGACCAACTGTAGGACCATTAGGCGTTTCTGACCGCTCTAAATGCTACTTAGTGCTCCTGAAACTGCCTTGTAAGTTGTTGACACTCTGTTCCCTGCAGACTTGCCAGGTTCAGGTGTCGGTTCGATTCCGATAGGCCGCTCCATAAAATCACATGGTTCACACTTCTTTCTGCGCATCCTAGCGCTGGTTCGGTTGAACGCTGAAGTCAAACAATCGGTTTGGCCGACTGATGAAGCGTTCGTTCCCGGAGGGCGGTCTCTTTGCGCATCTCTTCTTCAGCCTCCTGCGCGTGCCCTTCGTGAGCTAATGCTCGCGCCAACGAAAGATGATAGTTCATAGCCTCAGAATCAAGGTTGACCGCTTCACGCAGATTTTCAATGGCCTGTACATAGTTTCCGTTTTTCACTTCCAGGTCTGCCAGCTGATATAAGATTAACGCCCGAAAGCGCGGCTGCTTCGGGAGGAGGATCAACGCACTCCGAAATTCCGTCATGGCCTCGTCATCCCTCCCAACTTCAGCGAGGGCTGCTGCGTAGGCTTCGTGAGTCATGGGTGATTTCGGCGCGAGTTGCAAAGCCAGACGGTGTTCCCTTAAGGATTCCTCGTGTCTTTGCTGATTCCACAGCGCAATTGCATAAAAGTGGTGTGCAATCCAATTGTCAGGCGCTTCTCGAAGTGCGCTAGGATAAATAGAATTGGAGTCTTCGAAGCGCGGCACGGAACGGACAGTTAGTAGGAGCAAGGTCAGGGAAACGAATGAACCCGCAAAAAGAGAACCCCGAAGTGTAATTCCTGAATGGGTCAGCAGGGTTGCGGCCAGTAGGCAAAACGGAATGGACGCTATGTACATATGCCGATCGTGAACCCAGTCTCCATTCCGGAATATGGAAACTCCCGCGACCGGAGTCAGGAATAAAATTGCCGTCCAAATCAATAGCAATCGAACGGCTGGCCGGTTTCGCTGCCGCTTCCACAGAATCCATACGGCCACAAGGACAAGAACAAACGCGCAGATTTTCACCGCGGTCCACCGTGAGGTCCATTCGACCGGATAGTAGAAACTCAAGTGCAATGGCCAAAGAAAATTTCGTAAGTACAGGAGCAGCACGAGCGGCGCCTTCAGGGAGGCAGCAAGCCGGCTAATGCCCTGAACGTCCGGCCCAGGTCCTAGATTAAGACCAAATAAGAAAGTCCTGACAGCTAAATAAACCCCAGCCAGCCCGAAGTAGGGAACCGACCAGAAAAATCGTCTATAACTAAGAGACGTATCCTCCGGGCTGCCCCGAAAGACCTCGTATGCGACAACGAGCCAGGGAAGCATCAGGCCATTTTCCTTGGAAAACATCGCCAGGGCACTGGCAATCAACGACACGATAAGCCAGCCGAAGTGCCCGTCCTCCCGGCGGAAGCGATGGTAAGCAAGCAATGAGACGAGCGCAAAACAAGCAACCAGCAGGTCTGCGGAAGCGGATATGTAAGCGACAGATTCGACATGGATAGGATGCAACGCAAAGAACAGCGCGCCCAAAGCAGCCGTCCATTTCTCTTTCAGCACTGCGGCGCCCAGGCAATAAACCAGCAATGTCACCACAAGGTGTAAGAGCAGGGACGTTAGATGCCACCAGGGTGTGATCTTCCCGAAGACCTGGCTGTTTATCATCAACCACATCATGTATACGGGACGGTAATGAATCGCGCTGCTGATCACGCTATGGGATGAATCAATGATATCTGTGAGAAAGAGGAGCTTCCAGTTATGCCACGAATCAATCGTCCCATTCAGGAGAATGAGCACTTCATCATCTAGAATAAAGTCGTATCGAAGATCGCGGCAATACGCGGCTAACGCCAGGATTGACCCTAACCACACTGCGCGGTCAGGGGTTATCCATCTCTTGAGGTCCATATAGCTCAAAACAAATATACACGGTGAAGAGTTTTGGACAGACTCACGCGCGGACGGGGTTGTTGAGTATGTTAACTTCTGATGCCACTAAACATGGAAATTAAGCCTGGACAGTTCAGCAGGCCAGTAACAATTTCAAGGGCGAGGCGCGTTTCGCCAGGGTTTGGAACTCCTCGTCGCATCCAACTGGGGGCCCGGGCGCACGGTTGAGCATCTCGGCGCCGCCCGACGCGTGCTCCAGCGTGGTGTGTTTCAGCGGAGAATGGGTCGTGTTGCCTCGGCTGACCATCACGAGTGGGCCCCGCAACGAAGCAGGATCCGAGGAAATGTCAATGTGGAACATCCGGCTTCAAATCAGATCGCGCTGTTTCCGGCCTCGTGACATCATCGGTCTATGATTACCGATGCAAATAGTTCCGTCGCGGAGGCCACTCCTGTACAAGAATTCATTCCTGGCTCGGATCGAGGAAATAGCGAAGGGGCTGAAATCCCGCGACTGCTTCGCTCCTTCCGACATTTTGTTGTTCTAGCGTTTCTCGGAAGCCTGTTTCTGCCGCCCCTGGCGTACCTATCGAGCCCTTCTATCGGTGGGGTGATACCTTCTCCCGGTGAATTTTATCTCAAGGTGGGCCTCTATGGGGTTCCCGCTCTCGCGGCAATTGTTGGCTTGCATTTGCTGCTCCTGAAGCTCGAACCTTACCTCTTGAAGGAATCGCTAGACCAAGCCGCATTCCTCGAAACCATTCCCGGCCGCTCACTCTCGATTGCGATCGCCGCGTCGGCTGCGCTCAGCCTGTTCTTGGAGTTAGCGGTCATTCGCTGGCAAGGAAGCATCTTTGAATTCTTTGCGTTTTACAAAAACTACGGGCTTCTTGCTTGCTTTGCAGGTCTTGGACTCGGCTATGCGCTGTCACGCAGTAAGGAGGGGATACCGCTGATTTTGACTCTTCCACTGCTTGCCTGGCAGTTCGGCCTCCTGATCGCCCTCCGTTGGGGGTTGCCGAACCGGCCCTATAGCCTTGAGGCAATTCCGTTTCGCGAACAGCTCAATATGGGCTTGACGGCCACATGGGACCAGATTGGAGTAGTTTATTTACTGCTTACGGTCGTCTTCCTTTTGACCGCGCTTGCTTTTGTGCCCGTCGGCCAGCTCTGTGGAAAGCTGATGGAACGTAAGAGCCAACTTCCGGCGTATGGGTTCAACCTCTTGGGCAGCCTGGCTGGTGTTTTACTGATGTTTCTTGTCAGCTTTCTGTGGACCCCGCCTGTGGTGTGGTTCGGGCTGTGCTTTGTGATATTGCTTTTCTTTTTCGTGCCAGAGCCGAGAACTCTTCTTCTAGGTATGGGCATTGCATTGGTGGCCCTGATGACTCTTGCCTGGCCCGTGAATCCCCTCTGGAATAAGATCTATTCTCCTTACCAGTCGCTGGACATCGGTTACAGTCCCAACGGACTCATGCTCATCCGAGCGGCAGGGCACTACTACCAACGAGTACATAACCTATCTAGCGCCGCCGTTGAAGCGAGTACCGATCCGGCGCTCCGGGCGACGCGTGATTACTATGATTTCCCATACCGCGTTCGTCCCGGTGCAAGTGAAGTGGCCGTGGTGGGCGCAGGAAGTGGAAATGATGTGGCGGCCGCTCTGCGCTCTGGCGCCCAACACGTGGACGCGATAGAGATTGATCCTGCGATCCTGCTTGCCGGCAAGACCAATCATCCGGAGAGGCCATACGACGATCCTCGGGTGCGGCCGATAGTGAACGACGCTCGTTCCTTCCTTCGTACCACGCAGAGTCATTACGACTTGATCGTGTACGGGCTGCTTGATTCTCACACCCTGCTGAGTCAGGCTTCCAGCGTTCGATTGGATTCGTTTGTATACACCGTCGAAGGGCTGCGCGAAGCAAGGTCGCGGCTGAAACCGAACGGCGTGCTGTCGCTCTCCTTCAGCGTCCTGAACGATGCTCTCGGAACCAAAATCTACCAGATGATGAAGCAAGCCTTCGACGGAAAAGAACCGCTCTGCTTCTTTCCCTCCTATGAAGGCGCCCAGGTTTTCATGCAATCCAAGAATGGAGACTTGTCGATCCGGCCGCCGGTGCTCCGGGAAGCCCACGTTGCTGAACGGCCTGACTTCTATCGAAACTCAACCGTCAAGGTGGATCTGTCTACCGACGACTGGCCATTTCTGTACATGCCGCGCCGCGTCTATCCGGTCTCCTATCTAGTCGTGCTCGGATTGATCCTGCTGCTCACATTTGTATTGTATGCGAGCTTCTTCCGCGAACGACCCAAGTTCTCACATCTTCCTTTCTTTTTTCTGGGTGCCGGGTTCATGCTCGTAGAGACCAAGGCAATCACGGAAATGGGCCTCACATTCGGCAACACCTGGCAGGTTATTGCAATTGCCATAGCAAGCATTCTAGTCATGGCTTTTCTGGCGAATGGCATCGTCCAGCGCCTCCGCATAAGTCGTACTTTATTTATTTATTTCCTCTTGTTTGTGAGTCTGGCCCTTGGCTGGTGGGTCGCGACTTCTGGGGGGTTATCCTCGACGACCGCCGGGAGAATCGGAACCGCGGTCATACTCACCTGCCCGCTATTTTTCTCCGGCATTGTCTTCTCGATGCTTCTCTCCGCCGAGTCCCGGATCTCGAGTGTCATGTCAATGAATCTCATGGGCGCGATGTGCGGCGGCGTCCTCGAATACAACTCGATGTATTTCGGCTTCCACTTTCTCTACCTGCTGGCGCTCGGCTTGTACGCAGCGGCCCTGCTCTCAGGTCTGGCGTTTCGGAGCACACCGGTTCTGCCTGCGCTACGAACATGAGAGGTGGGTTATTAAGTTTGGTCTAAGGCCGCTCCATTGCTCATCTGGCAAGCATTAGCTCTTCGGGAATGTCCTTCTTGCGTTTTCCCCAGCCTCGCGAATTCCCGGTGAAATTTTTGTTCAAGTGCGGCTAGAATCGAGTCGTCGTTATTCTTCCAATGAAAAAAATCACCATTGCCGTCGGCAGCAAGCGCGGCCCGAAGCTCAACGCCGTCACCGAAGCGCTCCAGTCACTTTCATCGGCTCTGGCTGGCGATGCTCAATTCGAAGTCGTCGGCGTGGAAGTGGAGAGCGGAGTCAGCCACACGCCAGCTTCGCGAGATGAATTGATGCGCGGTGCACGCCAGCGCGCGGAAGCGCTGGTGGCGATGGCGCGTCAGGACGGGACGGCCTGGCAATACTTCGTCGGTCTCGAAGGCGGGCTCGATGTGGTCCGCGAAGGAATATCAACCGACGAGATGCTGCGTCATTCGGGATTGAAGCAAAGCGGGCGCCGCGTCTTCCTGGAAAGCTGGGCCTATGTCTCCGACGGCATGCGAGGCCATTACGGTCGTTCCGGAAGCATCGAGCTGCCGGAAGCGCTGGCTCACGAAGTTCTCGAAAATGGCGTGGAGCTTGCCGTAGCCATCGATCGGTTTGCCGGCGCCGTAGGCATCCGCGACGCGCAGGGCGCCTGGGGCGTGCTCTCGAACAATTTCATCACCCGGCAGGAGGCTTTTCGAGTTGCCGTGATTGCGGCCTTCGCTCCGTTCTATAATATGAAGTTGTATCGCGCCGCCGCCATCGGCGCTGCGGAGTCAAATCGGTAGAGCCATCATAGATAGAGGCTCACATTCAAGATGCAAGTTCTTTGCTGAAAACTGAGAACGGAAGACTGATAACTGGTTTTTGAGGGGAGCAACCGTGGACATCGTCAAAGGTAATATGGGCTGGATCGAAGTCGTCGTCGGCCCGATGTTTTCCGGCAAGAGCGAAGAGTTGATCCGGCGGCTGCGTCGCGCGGAGATCGCGCGCCAGCGTGTGCAAATCTTCAAGCCGGCCATCGACGAACGCTACGCCGCCAACGAAATCGTGTCGCATTCGGGCCTCGGCATTCCTTCGGACAACGTGTTCAAAGCCTCCGAAATCATGGAAAAGTTGTTGCCGCGCACGGAAGTGATCGGCATCGACGAAGCGCAATTCCTTGGCGATGAAGTGGTGGATGTTTGCACCAAGCTCGCGAATCTTGGCAAACGCGTGATCGTCGCAGGCCTGGATACCGATTACCGCGGCCGCCCGTTCGAACCTATGCCGCGCCTCCTCGCCATCGCCGAAGAGATCACCAAGCTGCTTGCCATCTGCGTCCGCTGTGGCAATCCCGCCGTCCACACCCAGCGCCTCGTGGACAGCGAAGAGTTGATCGTCGTCGGCGCAATGGGCGCCTACGAAGCCCGCTGCCGCCGCTGCTTCGAGCCCAATCCCGCTCTCGCGCAGGAGAAAAAGGACGGCCCGCAACTCATCAACCGCAACCGCACCGCCTCCGCCGGCGGTAGCTGATACTTTCGTCTTACTGAAGGTGGTTGTTGGTTCGTTCGCGGGTGCAGAGATTATTGCCTTTCCGTGGACAGTCACTGCGGTCATTCCTTGTGGTGGCGGTCCTATTCCGTCAAACTGGCTCGACTGAAAATTCCTCTGAATCGAGCTAGCTCGCGCCCATGATTATCGAATCCAAAGCACCGACCCGCGTAGACTTCGCCGGGGGAACGCTCGACATTTGGCCGCTCTATCTGTTTCATCCGGGCGCGGTTACGGTGAACGCCGCGATTTCGCTTTACGCCTCCTGCGTCATAGAGACGCATCCCAGCGGCGACAACCGCATCAAGCTGGTTTCCCGCGACATCGAGCGCGAAGAAATTTTTGCCTCCTTTGCCGCCCTCGTGAAAGCCAAGCGCTACCGCCTCCCACTGCTCGCGGAAATCACTAAGTTCTTCCAGCCGCAGGGCGGCTTTACGCTCACAACCGATTCGGAAGCTCCCGCGGGCGCAGGCATCGGCGGCTCCAGTGCCATGGCCGTGGCCATTTGCGCCGCGCTCGACCGCTTCACCGGAGCAGGCAAGAGCAAGGTCGACTGGATCCATATCAGCCGCGACGCGGAAGCCATCGTCATCAATGTTCCCACCGGAACCCAGGATCACTACCCGCCGGCCTTCGGCGGCGCCGCCGCCATCGAACTCCCACCCGGCGGTGAGCATAGGGTTGAATTGCGCGTGAACCTAGACGAGCTCGAGCGCCGCGTGATGGTCTGCTACACCGGCAAGCCTCGCCAGCACGGCATCAACAACTGGGAAGTCTACAAGGCGCACATCGGCGGCAAGATCGCCGTGCAGAACAGCCTCGAGCGGATTTCCGATGTCGCTCAGCAAATGCGCCTGGCATTCGAAAAACCCGACTGGCCCGAGGCTGGCCGCCTGATGCGGGAGGAGTGGTCCTTCCGCAAGCGAAATTTGCCCACGATCTCGACGAAGACCATCGACCGCGTTATCGACAGCGCCCGCCGCAATGGCGCCCTGGCGGGCAAGGTCTGCGGAGCGGGTGGAGGCGGCTGTGTGGTCCTTTTGGTCGAGCCGGACGCCCGGGAACGCGTGGCAAAGGCCATTCGCGAGGCTGGCGCCGAGGTTCTGCCTATGACCATAGACCGCCAGGGCGTTCAAGTCGTGTCCCGCTAGAAGGAATGGCGCGAATCCCCGTCCGGTAGTACAGTTCTACCATAACGAAGTACAGGTAAATGAGAAGTGTCCCCTCCCAAGCGAGGCACCTGTTCACCGGCTTCGTGGCATCGTAGAATAGGGAACGTGGGTCCCAGTCTGGTTGGGGTTTGCACTGTTTATGTTGAATTGGCTTGCCATACCTCTGGCGTTTTTGCTTTTGGCTGACGCGGACATCCCGCGGGTCAACAGCCTTCGTCCGCCCGCCAACCCGTCCCCCACCTTTCCTTCGGACGAAGAGATTCCCCTCTTCCCGAACGGTGGTCCATCGTCGGATACCGCGCAGTCCCAGGGCCAGTCCCAGTCGAAAACCTCATCCCCCTCGAAGAACACCACCCTTCAGGAAACGTCGAAGCTTGCTCTGATCCGTTATGTCTCCGGTGAATTTGCCAAAGCCATCAAGCCGCTGCCCGCCGGAAAGGAAGGTTTCCATGTCACCGTGGGCAAGCCGCTGCAGACCGAGATGCTCGATCGCGCCGTCGCCACACACGGACCTGCGGTGAGTACCGGAGATAAGGTGCAGATCACCAAGCTGGAATTCCGCGACCATCAAATCATTGTCGATGTAAACGGCGGCGGGCGCGGCAAGAGGCACTGGCGTGATCACGTCCAGATTGGCTTAGGGGGCAGCGGTTATCCCCCGATGCAGTCAAGCTCGACGCAGGATCAGGGCCCGCCGGGGATGCAGCCCGGCATGGGCAGCACCATTTTCCTGGAATTCAACAAGCAGCTGCCGGACATCACCCCAGACGAATTGAAGCAGCTCCTCTCGCCCTTCTTGAATTTTTCGAAAGAACGTTCCGCCGCCGTGCAGTGGTTCGATACCCTGCCGCCGGAAATGAAGAAGGCCATTCAGGATCGCAGGCCGGTGGTAGGCATGGACCGCGAGGAACTTGTGGCGGCGATTGGGAAGCCGGACCACAAAGTGCGCGAGCGCGATTCCGATGGCAACGATATCGAAGACTGGATTTACGGCCAGCCGCCCTCGAAGACAGTGTTCGTCCGCTTCATGGGCGAACATGTGACTTCGATCAAGCAGTTCCCGCAGTAGTCTCCATCCTTCAATCTTCATTCTCGCGGTTCCATCACAGGTGGCCACTGCAATACGAGAATCCTTCCATCCAGCTGGCGCTCCAGCGTCGGGGCGTAAAGGCCGATCTGCTGTCTTTTCCACCACGTGCCTCGCAAATGTTTTTCCGTTGGCGTCGTGAACCAGTATTGCCAGATCACGGCGCGCACCTGGCGCGGCGGCGCGTGCGGAAAGGGATTGCCCGCAAAAAGCAAAAGCACATCGGCATCGCCGCGAAGCAAACTTTGCTCCGTGCGCACTACGATGGGCTCCTGGCGCCACGAACTCAGCGACGCAAACCACAAATTCCAATCGAAACGCGGCTGATACGGTGCGTAAATCCCCGGCGGCTTCGCTGGGTCCTGCGGCTTGAAGCGGAAGGGATAGACGAGCCACGTTTGCCCGTCGTCCGAGCCCTGGAACTCGATTTCGTATCGCCCGCGCGTCATCATGCCGAACAGTCCATAGCGATTGGCGATGCGAAACGGCTCGA
>DATNLB010000125.1:0-9410 GCA_035603095.1 Candidatus Acidiferrales bacterium | reverse complement strand
CTCGTGCGAGTAGCAGCGCGGCCGCGCCTTCCAGGACCGCTAGCGGCGCCCTGCGCAAGAGGTCGGAGAAGCGAACGTAAACGACTTCCTCCCGCCGCCGAATCGTCAGCACCAAACTCGAGTAAGGATAAAACTCCACGCGGAACCGCGGCGGCCGGCCATCGCAACCCAGCCGCGTAAACATCCGCTGAAAAAGAGGTCCGCCTCCCGCGACTAGAGAAGTTTTGCGGCGGCTCGATTTCATTGCTTTGGCCGGATTCCTCAAGATTTAGTTCTTCCGCCGGACGGGCGGAGGCGCTACTTTCTTTTTCGCCTTCTCGGCGTCATTCTGGGCGTCGCGAGTGCCCTCGATCGCGTCGTCGAGATTGTCTTTATAGAGTTCTCGTTCCGCCCCTTCGTTGGACAGTTTCTCCAGCACGACGAGAAAATCCTTCGTGCGCGCGGTCATCATGTCGATTCCCTGCCGGATATTCTCCTGTTTTTCGATGCCTAGCTGGATGAGATCCGCCGCGTCGTCCACGCAGCCGGCGTATGCATTCAGCAGCGAATTCAGCATGTCGCCGTGGCGGTTCGTAGATGGATGGTCCAATTCGTATTGAAACTTCTTCAAGCGATCGTCGGCAAAGGTGAGAAACAGTTTTATGCGCTCGTTGACCGTCTCCGCATCACGAATCTTGTCCGCTTCCACCGACGAGAGATAGTCCTTCTGCTGTGGTGTTCCGGCGCGAGGGAGCGGCGCCGCGGCCAGCATGCAGAAAGCCAGGAGAAGAAAATGTATTTTGAATTTCATGGTTGTTTCTCCGCCGGAGGCGTAGCCACGTGCTGCTCCGCAGGCCGGTGAGGAAAAAGCATTTTCAGCAGCTCTTCCTCCATACCGATCAAGTCCTGCCGGACAATCTGCAACGGCGGCTTGTAGTCTTCGGGGGATACCAGCAAAGTTTCATCAACCTCGCGAATCCCCTTCCGCACGTGCATCTGCAGTTGCCGGTAACCGTTAGATTGCCTTTCGGCATCCGGGTGTTGCTTCTTCAACGCTTCGACCGCGGCGCGAACATTATCGCGGTATTTTTCAAGCGTCATGCCCACGGCGTTATAGTCGCCGGCTTTTCCGGCCCGGCGCGCTTCTTCAAGCTGTGCGTCCCCCAGTTTGTCAATCAATTTTGCCTTGCGAACCCCGTTCGTTTCGCGATCGAAGCGCGCCTGAAGGTCGGCCAGGCTCTCCGTGCCGCCGGGAGGCAGGATCGCAAGAAAAATAAGCAGACCGCACACTGTACCCAGAGACGTCCCGCTGGTGCTCATCCGCTTACCTTTTCCGTTCCAGCATGCGTTGCAGCACTTTGCTCCGTTCATTGGCCTGCCAGACCTGATCGGGATTTTTGTCCTGATCGAGCCCGAGAAACTTCCGGTAAGCCTCCAGGGCCGGCTTCGGCTGGTTCAGCTTATCGTAGCAAATCGCGCGGATAAACCAGACGCCGGCGCCCGGTTGTTCCACTTTGGCTATCTCGTCGAGGGTTGCCAGCGCCGCCGGATAATTCCCTCCCAGAAAAAACGTCGAACTGAGATCTTTGAAATAGGAGAGATTTTTTCCATCCAGAAGCAGCGCGATACGCAGCTCCTTCTCGGCAGCAGCAAAGTCGCGTTTCTGGAGCAAAATGCGCCCCAGGCCGCCGTGCAATGGCGCGTCATTCGGCGCCAGAGCGAGAGCTTGCTGAAGGGTGGCGATCGAATCATCCCACTTCTTCCCGGCAATCTGTATGTCGGCACGGAGCTTGAGCGACTCGAGCGTGGGCTGTTTGCCGGCGTCCAGGCGGTCGAGTTCCGCGAGGGCCACGTCGTTCTGCTGCTGTTCAACGAGAAGATGGATCAGCCGAGCGCGCGCCTCGGAATCATCGGGCTTAAGTTCGAGATAATCTCGGTATGCGCCCGCGGCCTCGGGCTTTTTCTGAGCGTCGAGGCTTTGCGCCAGTCCCCGGCGCGCATCAGGCTCCTTCGGCTGAACTTCCAGCGTGCGCCGAAATCTTGCTTCCGCTTCGTCAGGCTTGCCCTTGCGAAGCGCCGCCCACCCCAGGTAATCAAGGGCCGTGGTGTCGTTGGGATCCAGATGGATTAACGCCTCGAAGGATTCGGCAGCGCCGGCCCGGTCGCCCGAGCGATCCAGCGCGACGGCCAGGAGATATCTGGGACGGCTTTGTGCCGGAAGCAGTTCAACCGCTTTGCGAAGTGGCGCTATGGCGGCGGCGTCTTCCTCCTTGTCGAGAAGGAGCATGCCTAGATTGAGATAAGCTTCGGACATTTTTGGGTCGATAGCGACGGTGCGCGCGTATTGGGCGCGAGCTTCGTCTGTTCTCTTCAATGCCGTATAAACGTAAGCGAGTTGAAAGTGCGCGTAAGCGAATTCAGGCTGGTCAGCGATGACTTTTTGCAGCGGTGCGATCGCCGCCTCAAAATCGCTTTGGTCGATGTCGCGCTGAGCTTCTTCCAGCAAATCGTTGAGAGGGTTCGCAACTTTTTGAGACTTCGATTGCGCGGCAGGTTTAGGCTTCGTGGACTGCGCATCTGGCGACGATTGGTTGCCGAGCAAGGGAGCAGCATGCTCCGCCACTACAAGGCATACGCCGCACAGAAGAGTCCGTATCGCAATCGAACGGAAATCAGCAAGCTTCATGGTTCGGACGGAGGAATCCTGGCTCCATTGGAAATTGTATCCGAAGGGCCTGCCGGTTTGGATGCGCCGTTCGCAGGGCGCTTTGCCTGACCATTTCCGTTCAGCACCCGCGCGAGAAAGTGGCCGGTGTGCGATTGCGTATTGCGCGCCACCTGCTCGGGAGTTCCCGTCGCGATGATCTTGCCGCCCTGGTCGCCTCCCTCGGGGCCCAGATCGATCAGCCAGTCCGCCGATTTAATGACGTCAAGGTTGTGCTCGATGACCAGCAGCGAAGCACCGCCCTCCAGCAGCTTGCGGAAGGCGCTGAGCAGCTTCGCGATGTCATCGAAATGCAAACCCGTCGTCGGTTCGTCAAGGATGTAGAGAATGCCCTCGTTGTCCGTCTGGCTGAGATGCGCGGCCAGCTTCAGGCGCTGTGCTTCCCCGCCGGAGAGCGTCGTCGCTGACTGCCCGAGACGCAGGTAGCCGAGGCCAATTTCATTCAAGACTCTTAGTTTGGAAACAATCTTGGGAACGTTGACGAAAAACGCCAGCGCTTCGCGTACCGTCAACTGCAATACCTCGTGAATATTCTTCCCGTGATAGCGGACCTCCAGAACTCCGCTCTTGAAGCGCGTGCCCCGGCACTCTTCGCAAATAAGTTCGACGTCCGCTAGAAACTGCATCTCCACCGTGACCGTGCCGTCGCCCTGGCAGGTTTCGCAGCGGCCTCCGGGCACGTTAAAGGAAAAATGGCCGGGGCCGTAGCCACGCCGTTTCGCATCGGGCGTATCCGCAAAGACTTCTCGAATCGCATCGAACGCCTTGAGATACGTTGCGGGATTCGAACGCGGGGTGCGGCCGATCGGCGATTGATCCACAATCACGACTTCCCGGACATTCGAATCGCCTTCCAGACGCTCGCAGAATTCCTTGACGCTGCCGCCCACGCGCTTGGCCGCGAGCGCCTTGTACAGCACGTCGTGCACCAGCGTGGACTTCCCGGAGCCGCTGACTCCGGTAACCACCGTCAGCATTCCGAGCGGGATCATCAAATCCAGACTCTGCAGGTTGTGCAAACTTGCGCCGTAGAGGCGGAGGAATCTGCCCGCGGGTTTGTGGCGCACGTTAGGCACGGGAATCCGCAGCTCCCCACTGAGATACCGGCCCGTTAGGGATTTATGCTCCTCGAGCATGGCTGCATAAGAACCGGCAAACAGAAGCTTGCCGCCAAGTTCGCCCGCGCCCGGACCGAGATCGATGATGCAATCCGCCGCCTGGATGGTATCGGGATCGTGTTCGACAACAAGAACCGTGTTCCCCAGATCGCGGAGCGACTTGAGAATATCGATGAGCCGCTGCGTGTCGCGTGGATGGAGCCCGATGGAAGGTTCGTCAAGCACATACAGCGCGCCAACCAGATGCGAACCGAGCGACGTTGCGAGCTGAATCCGCTGCGATTCTCCGCCGGAGAGCGTGGAGGTCAGCCGGTCGAGCGTGAGGTAGTCGAGGCCGACTTCATCCAGAAATTGCAAGCGCGTTCGAATCTCTTCCAGAATCCTGTCCGCGATTTTCAGCTGCTCACGGGAGAGCTGCAAATTGGAAAAGAAAACACGCGCTTCTTTGACGGTGAGCTTGCAAACCTCCGTGATGGCTTTTCCCGCCACGCGAACGGCGCGGGCCTCGGCGCGCAAACGGGTCCCGCCGCATTCTGGACACTTCGCATAACCACGGAAGCGGCTCAGGAAAACGCGGACATGCAGCTTGTATTTCTTGCGCTCCAGTAAGTTGAAAAAACTTTTGACCCCTTCGTACTGGTTCTCGGGGTCGCCCTCCAGAATCAAGCGGCGCTGTTCAGCAGTGAGTTGACGCCACGGCACGTTCGTTGGAATCCCGCGCCCGCGTGCCCACTTTTTTGCTTCCTGGAAAAGCACGCGGTAGCGAGGTTTCGTCCACGGCTCGATGGCGCCGTCGTCGAGCGACTTGCTCGGATCGGGCACGACGAGATTTAGATCGAAATCGATCGTATTTCCGAAACCCTGGCAACGCGGACACGCTCCGTACGGATTGTTGAAGGAAAAAAGCCGAGGCTCGGGTTCCTGGTAAAGTGTGCCGTCATTCTTGCATTCGAATCGCTCGTTGAAAGTAAGCCGCTCGGCGGAATTCCCCGCATCGTCCGCGACGAATTCGAGAATGGCCTCGCCCTGCCCTTCGCGGTAACAAATTTCGATGGAGTCAACGAGCCGCGCGCGCGATTCCGGATTGACTGCGAGACGGTCGACGAGGACGTACACGGGTTTCGAAAAGTCCACATCGAGAAGCGTTTCCGGCGAGGAAAATTCATGGATTCGGCCTCCCTGGTAAAGCCGGTTGAAACCGCGCTTCTGAAGATCGAGCAAAGCCTGCCGAAGGATTTCCCGAGGCGGAGCATTCACTGTTTTCTTGGCGCCTCGTTTCGAAACCGCCGCCCCCGCGGACGCCGCAATTCGAAACTGGTGCAAAACATAAAACCGCCGCCCCGCCGCAAGCGACAAAATCCGCGTCGCGATTTCGTCCGGGTTATCCTTTCGAACCTGTGCTCCACACTTGATACAAAATGTCTCTCCGCAGCGCGCAAAAAGCAGCCGCAAATAATCGTAAATTTCCGTCGACGTCGCCACGTTCGAACGCGGATTCCGCGTTGAATTTTTCTGCCGAATTGCCACCGCCGGCGCGATCCCGGAAATTTCATCCACGTCCGGTTTTTCCATGCGCTCGAGAAATTGCCGGGCGTAGGCGGAAAGCGATTCGACGTAGCGGCGCTGGCCTTCCGCGTAAACGGTGTCGAACGCGAGCGAGGACTTGCCGGAGCCGCTCACGCCGGTGACGACGGTAATGGCGTTATGTGGAATTTCGACGCTGATATTTTTGAGATTGTGGACGCGAGCGCCGCGGATGCGGATGGACTCCTGCTCCGGCAGGACATCCGTGGTTGCGTGGGTAATCTCTTTGGTGGCCAAGGGGAAGCCCAGACAGCGCGTTTTGAGCGCCCTGCCTAAACTTCAAATTATACGTCTGCTGTCAAAACGGAGCAAACGGCGGATCGGCGTGGAGGCGGTTGCGAATTTGCCCCGCAAACTTACGGCTCCTGGGTGAGGGTGATCTGGCCGATTCCGCCTTCCACTTTCAGGTGAATCGTCGCGGGGGATTTTCCATAAGCGTCGTTGGTGTAGGAGTCCCCGTCGTGCTTCAGACCATGCACGTCGATGGAGCCGATGCCTCCGGAGGCGTGGGCTATGACACCGACGTTTTTCGGAAGGCGGATGGTGGCCTGGCCCACGCCCCCTTCAATGTCGGCCGTCAAATCAGTTTTCCGGTCGCCGGTGAAGTCGACGTCCATTTGTCCTGCTCCGATATTCAGATCCAACCGCGTGAGAGGAACGTCGCGAAAATGCAGATTCCCCTGTCCCGCTCCCATATCCACTTTCAACTCCAAGGGGATGTCCTTGCTGAAGTGCAGGTTCCAATCGTTTTGAGAACGGCCGAAATGGACGGAGTGCGACTCTTGAGAAATGCTGAGTTGGCCGACGCCGCGGTCCACGTGGTAATCGACGCGAGGCTGGTCGTAGGAATCGCTGTAGGTAAAATCTGCGTCGAGAAAATGGCTCGCGCCGCCGTTAATAATGAGCTGCCCCGCACCCATCTGTAGCCTGGCGTGTGCCGACTTTGCTCCCTGCAGATCCACAGTTTGCGTGGTGAGCTTTGATCCCGAATAGAAGCCGTGGCTCCGGGAATAGTCGCGTCCGTGCCACAGCAGAACGACCAGTACGACGACAAACGCGATCGTGCCAATGGTGGCGCCGATGGAAACTCCCGGAGGCGCGTTGGGATTGCGGCTTCTTCGCAGGTTATCCCAAATCTTTCCGACGCCAATAAAAACGAGAATGAGCGGCCAGTAGGTCCAGAGAATAGGCACAGGATCGAAACCGGGATGCCAATTGCGAAAGAGAAAGAGAGCGCCGACCGCAATGAGGATGATCGGGAAGACGAGGGAAACTCTCCGGGGATTGCCGTCCTGGGCCATGGCACACCTCCGCTATCTTGTACTACGCATGCAAAAGGCAAATAGTTCAGCGAGCGACTGGCACCACTGTACAACAAGCAAGAATGATGCGGGCAAGAACTCCGAGTACCGGCTGGAAGCCGCCGCCGCGAAGAGCGGGGCTTGAAGCCCGGCCTCTACATAAGACCGGAATTGTCGCGGAGGATTGCCTGGGCAGGCAGTGTGGTACAGTGCGGGCAAGCGGCGCTTGAGGAGCGGGGTTATGCGGGAATTCGATAGAATTTTCTGGATCGTGCTGGATAGCGTGGGGATTGGCGAGCTCCCGGATGCGGCGGTGTACGGCGACGTGGGCAGGAGCACGCTTGGGCATATCGCGGAATCGCGGCCGCTGGAAATCCCAAATCTGGTACGCCTCGGACTGGCGAATATCGCTCCGCTGAAACATCAGACTCCGGCTACTGCTCCGATTGGAGCGTATGGCAAGGGAGCGACGATCTCTCCCGGAAAAGATACGACGACCGGACATTGGGAAATGGCGGGCGTGTGGCTGGACCAGGCGTTTCCGGTTTACAAAAACGGATTCCCGCGAGAGTTGATCGAGGAGTTCGAGAAGCAGATTGGCCGGAAGACCATCGGAAACAAACCGGCATCCGGTACGGAGATTATCAAGGAGCTGGGCGAAGAACACGTGCGGACGGGCAAACCAATTGTGTACACGTCGGGCGACAGCGTGTTTCAAATCGCCGCGCATGAGGACGTGATCCCGATCACTGAACTTTATCGCATGTGCGAAATCGCGCGAAAATTGTTGGATGGGCCGCATCGCGTGGGACGCGTGATCGCACGGCCGTTTACAGGAACGCCGGGGAACTTCGTGCGCACCACGCGGCGGCACGATTATGCGGTCGATCCGCCGAAGCCGATGCTCATGGATGTTCTTGCGGAACGCAAAGTTCGTGTTTTCGGAGTTGGCAAGATTCATGACATTTATAACGGCCGCGGAGTCGAAGAATACGTGACGACGAAGGGCAACGCCGACGGCATGGAAAAATTGACGGCAGCAGTTAGTGAGCGCGAGAGCGGGCTCATTTTTTGCAACCTGGTGGATTTCGACATGCTATACGGCCACCGGAAAGACGTGGAGGGATTCGCCAGGTCGCTGGAAGAATTTGACCGCATGCTTGCAGAGTTTTTGCCGCTGCTGAGTCTCTCCGACATGCTGATGATCGCCGCGGACCATGGATGCGACCCCGATCCGCGCTGGCCAACGACGGACCATTCGCGGGAGTACGTCCCGATTTTGGCGTATTCGCCGGGAGGGGGAGCGGGCGTAAACCTGGGAGTACGGGACACTTTGGCGGATATGGGGCAGACCATCGCGGAGAATTTCGGCGGCACGATTCCTCACGGGAAGAGCTTCCTGGGGGAGATGAGGAAGCAACGAAGTAATGAAGTAGCGAGATAGCGTGGCGCAGGAGCCGTGACTGGTGACTGGCGGAAAAGGGAGCTTTCCCGAAAGGTCGGTCAATCCGGGCCGGCTGCCGATGCTCGATCGGAATAGCTATCCTTGCTTGGGATTTCTAGTTAACCATAACAGACCCACCTCCCTGTGTTTTTTGTAAGTATTGCATCTAAAGGAGTTAGTAATCCATCAAGTCTTTTAGAATCAACACTTACGAGGGCCTTTGTAAGTGTTGATTCTAAAGATAGTTAGAAGCGCCAGTTGACCATTTTTACGAGTGTTGAGTCTAATTGAGTTAGCCCAGGAAATGCGATTTTGCAAGTGCGAGCGGCGCCAAGGGCCCTGAGAAAAGGGGCGAGCGCAGGTCCGATGGCCATCCCCGGACACGGACCCGGATACTCCGGAAAACTGTTTGGACTGTGAGGGATTCTCGCGGGCGAGGCGCACTTTTGAACGAGAGCAATATACAGGGATAGTAACCTAGTTGTCAATATAAATTAGCTGCAGATTTGGGTCGGCCAGATGGAGGTCCTGGAGCCGGTCCGACCTAGGACTCGTGCGTCAGAACCAGTCGCTCCGGTAGGCCACCCACCAACTGAGCACGCCGATGGGAATGGTGGCCAGCAGCGACCACAAGATGGGCAGGGTGAAGTCCGCAACCAGTCCGAGCACCACAAAGGTAGTCCAGAAGACCTTGCGTTGCATTTCATCATTCTAGCGCGCCCGACGGCCCCCGTGGCGCTTGGTATTGGGCAGATTTCCTCTCTCTCTATCTGGAATCATCCGACAGAATGTGTACATTCTTGACGATTCCCTCACGACCTTCTGTGCTGGGGGGACCAAAGTGTAGGACTGAGACGTAGTATCCCCGCGAGAAGAAAGCTCGATAGACGCCAATCGCAGGTCCTGAGCTGAGCCTTCGGGTCAGTTTTTGGCTAAGCACTTCGTACCCATCCCTGACTTCTTTCGTTTGCTTGCCGACCGTTTGGAAGCCACCCCCGTCCTTCGCACCCATCAGGGATATGCGGAAGACGTGCTGGAGCTTTTCATCGGGCTCTATAGGAGAGGCCGACAGAATTATCCAATCTTCATTCGATTTGAACCGGAGATGCATTCTTCGAGGAAAATGTCTTGAAAGGTCCTCCGACTCATCGAGGTTGTCGATCTGCCAGTCAGCAGGCAGCTCAAACTTTATCCCTAGAATTGTATTTGAATACGTCCCTTGAACGAGATTGCCCAAGATTGCCGGTTGGGCTGGCGGC
>DATNLB010000776.1:0-2391 GCA_035603095.1 Candidatus Acidiferrales bacterium | reverse complement strand
AACGTTCTCATTCCCGCTCTGGCATGACAAAATCTTCGCAGAAAACGTCAAGAATCGATTCACAAGGGCCTAAGGTGATTTCAGGTCTGCGGAAACCCATCGCAATCCAAGCTGCGATCAGCTTCAACATAAACTTGCCGGAGTGACCAGTATAGGTCGGCAAGTCATCGGCAAGCTCGACGCCGACGCGCCGCTCTCTTGTCATGACCCGCATTTCAAGTGGAGGCGCGCCCGTCGGAAAGCGATTCCGGAACACGACAACCAGTGTCCCTTGGTGAAATCGAGGAACATCGCTGAATTACAGCACTTGGCAATGACCCGTCGGGTGGGGGAATTGGGCTTTCTACTGGCGCGCCCGAGGGGATTCGAACCTCTGACCTTTGCCTTCGGAGGGGGCTCTAGCGCACTGATTTAATTGATGAATCTAACGATTTCAGGAATCTAGCATCGCTAGATGTCGCTGTAAATCGTTGAGTGTCGCTGCCTGCTGTGCCAGATTTGTGCCCAAGTAGTGGCGCTTGCACATCGCACGAAGATCCGTCGCGAAGTCCGGGCGTGCGGCCATGACCCTCAGTTAGGCTCGGAGCAGCAGTCCTACACCCGGTGCAGTCGAAGCCGGCCTTACGGCAGGTGTCGCCAAACCGGATTATAATCGCTCTCGAAATGTTGGCTAAAAGGAGAGGACCTATGAAGGGCAATCGTTTAATCAATTTTGCATTGGCGGCGGTGACTTTGCTGTGGGGAATCCCGCATGCATTCAGGCCAGCGGCCGCTCAGGCCGCATCTTTGGAAGCTCCCCATTGGGGAGAAGGGGGTGTGCCTCAATTCCAAATAGACCCCGACTGGCCCAAGATTCCGTCAAAGTGGAAGGTGGGGTTTGGCTCTGCCGTTGTCGGCGACAACAAGGGCAACGTATGGATCCTTAGTCGCCCGCGCAGGCTTCCCAAAGAGGATCAAGCATCCGCCGCGCCGCCCGTCATGGAATTCGACCAAGCGGGGAATTTCATTCAGGGTTGGGGAGGCCAAAGCGGCGCGGGGTATCAATGGCCATCGAACGAGCATGGACTCTTCGTGGATGACAACGGATTTGTGTGGATTGAGGGGAATGCGGATGGCAAATCGAACAACCCCGCCGATCTTCCGAACGACAACCAAATTCTGAAGTTTACCAACGACGGTAAATTCGTGATGGCCATTGGCCAGAGTGGCCAAACGGGCAGCAACAGCACCCATATCCTCAAGGGTGCAACAGATATTTTCGTCAATACTAAGAATAACGAAGTCTATGTCTCTGATGGCTACGGGAATAGCCGCATCATCGTGTTCAACGCAAATACGGGAGAGTTCATTCGCATGTGGGGCGCGTATGGCCACACACCGCTCGATATGGACCGGCGCCCAGCACGCGCTGCCCTTAAGCAAGACCCGTGGACCGCCGTTTCAGAACTTCTGCAGCAGTTCGGATCACCTATGCATGACGTAAAAGTTTCAAACGATCAGCTATTGTATGCCGCTGATCGTGGAAACAAACGCGTCCAAGTGTTTACACCCGACGGCAAATTCCTCACAGAACAGTTTGTAGGCCCCGATTTGGCAGATCTCCAGGTAAGAGGGCTCGCTTTTTCACCTGACCCTGGCCAGCGGTTTTTATATGTCGGAGGAACGCCTGACGCCTGGATCCTAAACCGCAGGACGCTTGAGATCCTCGGCACGGTTAAGACCGTTCCCAAAGGAGGCCCGGTGGGTCAGACGGGCACTTCCAACATCGGACACCTTCTCGGCGTCGACACCAACGGGAATCTGTACACCGCCGGAGAACTTAGCACAGTCTTCGGGAAAACCCAGGGTGCCTATAGGTACAAGTTGACTGGATACTCACCCACTATTCCATGTTGCCAAGCACCCAGGAACATTTCCGCTGCGGCGGCAAGCACTGGAGCGACTGAGGCGACTGAGGCACCATAGCATCGCCAAACATCCGGCGGCTCCGATTTGGGGTCGCCGCTCGGCGCGCTCGTGAAGGCCGACGCCGAGAAATGGTGGCCGATCATCAAAGACTCCGGGATTAAGGCAGAGTGATGCAGCAACGGTGACGCGTGCCAAGGGTTGTGCCTTTGATGCTTGCAATCCGGCAAACTGTCAATGTCGGCTCCGGGTGTGCGCCGTGGAAAGGCGGCGCTTTCCTGTGGGTGCAAGTCCCACCCGGCAACCGCTCCAGCCGGAAGCAATCGGAGCAGTCATGGAGGTAACGAAATGGCTGAAGCCTTCGATTAGCGTGTCACGAATTGGTGACAGCGCGAGTGTGCAGGCCGCAACGCGAGTGAACGCCGAGCAATCCTCGAAAAGGACAATGCGCAGGTCGACCCGACAACCCTATCGGGGAAGACTGAT
>DATNLB010000131.1:0-11000 GCA_035603095.1 Candidatus Acidiferrales bacterium | reverse complement strand
AGCGCGCCGAGGTCAACCGCGCCAACCGCACGCGCGTCCGCACGATGATGCGCCGTCTACGCACCGCCATCACTGCGGGCGATGCCACGGCCGCAGGCAATCTTCTCCAACCCACGATGTCGGCCATCGACCAGGCCATTACCAAGAACGTGCTTCACGAGAACACCGCCAACCGCTACAAGTCGCGCCTCACGCTGGCCTTCAACGGCATCAAGGCGAAAGCCGCGAAGTAGCAAGGTTCTCCCGCTTTTCGATTTGCCAGTTGCTGCAGGGGCGGGCCTCGGCCCGCCCGTTCTTTTTTCTCCCTGCGAGGCCTGATGTCATACGCGATCCCCATCACCCGCGTTTCACAATCCCGTTTCACGGAAGCGCTGCGCGAAAATTCCGAATTTGGCGCCACCTTCAGCGACCACATGCTGGTCGCCGATTGGGAAGCGGGTTCGTGGAAGCCGGCTCAAATCGTCCCCTTCGGCCCAATCTCGTTTTCTCCCGCGCTGACCCCTTTCCATTACGGTCAGGCCATCTTCGAAGGCTTCAAAGCGCACCGCACCGCGAACCGCGGCCTCGCGCTGTTCCGCCCCCGCGAGAATTTCGCTCGCATGAATCGTTCCGCCACGCGCCTCGCCATGCCCGAAATTCCAGAGCCGCTGTTCCTTGAAGGAGTCACCGAATTGGTTCGGCTCGATCGCGATTGGGTTCCTCATCGTGACGGCGGTTCTCTCTACGTCCGCCCAACCTACTTCGGAGTCGATGACACGCTTCTTGTCCGCCCCGCCAATCGTTTCCGCCTTATTGTGATGACTTGCCCCGTCGGCCCCTACTTCGCGCAACCCATTCGCCTCCTTGCCGAAGAACGTTTCGTCCGCGCCTTCCCCGGCGGCACCGGCGACAGCAAAGCCGCCGGCAACTACGCCGGTGGCCTGCTCGCCGCGCGTCTCGCCCAGGAAAAAGGCTTTCACAATGTTCTCTGGCTCGACGGAGTCGAGCGCCGCTACGTCGAAGAATCCGGCGTAATGAACGTTTTCTTCGTTCTCGATGGCAAAGCGATTACTCCGCCTCTCGGCGGCACGATTCTTCCCGGCGTCACACGCGACTCCGCTCTGACTTTGCTTCGCGAGATGGGCATCCCCGCCGAAGAACGCCAAATCTCCATCGACGAAGTTCTCTCCGCGCACGCCGCCGGAAAGCTCACCGAAGCCTTTGGCGCCGGAACCGCCGCCATCGTCGCCCCCATCGCTTGCATCCGTTACCGCGATCGCGACCTGCAATTCCCTGCTGTTTCAGATTCCTCAGTCGCCGCACGCCTCCGCTCCTGCCTCGTCGCTATCCAAACCGGCCGCGAACCGGACCCACACAATTGGCTCCTGCCCGTCTAAGCCCATGCGCTCTTACAGAATGTTTGGTGACACTCGATGAACTACTACGCCCTGTTCTACGAACTCGTCGACGACATGGTCAATCGCCGCGTCCCCTTCCGCGAAGAACACCTGCGCCTCGCCCGAGAAGCCCGCGAACGGGGCGAACTGGTCCTTGCCGGTGCGCTCGCCGAACCCGTCGACCGCGCCTTGCTCGTTTTCCATGTGGACAACAAAAGCAAGGTCGAATCCTTCGCCCGCAAAGATCCTTACGTCCTCAACGGCCTCGCGAAAAAATGGGAAGTCCGCCCCTGGAACGTCGTCGTTGGCAACGAGGATTCTCTTTCCTCCGCGGCCTCTGCATCCTCGGACACGCTAGCCGGAACCATCTTGCGTTGCTGGTCAGCTCGTACCACCGAAGCGCAATTGCCCAAATATCTCGAACATTTTTCCCAGAAAGTTCTGCCCGAGCTCCGCCGCGTCCCTGGCTACCTCGGAACCACCGTTTCCCTTCGCCGCCTCGAAAGCGAAGTCGATATCGTGGTTAGGACCACCTGGCGTTCCTTCGAATCCATCCGCAACTTCGCCGGCCCCGACCTCGAAGCGGCCGTCGTCGCCGATCAAGCCGCCGCCCTGCTCACCGATTTTGACCGCCGCGTCCGCCACTTTGAGATCGCCATCTCTGATGGCCGTTGAGGGCTTACACGCCTCTTTCCCCCTCCCAACGTTATCCGCATTTCATCGTCGCGCAATCTCTCTGTAACGCGCGAAGTGCATTTTCTTTCCGCCCGTAGAAGTCCTCACCCTAATTCTTCGAAAGAGAGGATATTGCATGCCCCTGAAGCAAATGGTTTCAAAGTCCCAGTACGCACTTCGCGTCGCTTTCGTCGCGGTGACCGTATTTCAGTTCAGCCTGGGTGGCCCGCTCGCCGGCGCCCTTCAAGCCCAGGAAATAGCGCCCACGCGCACTCCCATCAAGCACGTCATCGTGATCGTCGGAGAAAACCGAACTTTCGATCACCTCTTTGCCACCTACAAGCCAAGGCATGGCGAATCCGTGGACAACCTGCTATCGAAAGGCATCGTCAACGAAGACGGCACACCCGGCCCGAACTATTCCCTTGCCGCTCAGTTCGCCGCTGACGCGACGGACAGCAACGAATTTCAACTGAGCCCCAGGAAAAAGACGCTCTATTCCAAGCTCCCCGCTCCTCTCAATGGCGGTCCCACGGATGTCTGCAAGGACAACGGAATTTGCTCGCTTGGCGACGCCACATCTTCCGAGAACGGCCTGGACCCGGACTACTATCAGTTCCTGTTGACGGGAGGCACAGGCCTCTCAGGCAAAGTTCCTGATACACGTATCAACGGCGTGTACGGTTCGGCTCCCTACTCCACCTTGCCTCCGGGTCCATTCCAACTTACCAACTCGAACGGCAAAGACACCTTGACATGGGATTCCTACGCCGCCAGCCCCGTCCACCGCTTTTACCAGATGTGGCAGCAATTCGATTGCAAGGCCGCTCACGCGACTCATCAAAATCCCAGCGGCTGCCTCGGGGACCTTTTCACCTGGACCGAAGTAACCGTCGGCTCCAATGTGAATGGCGCGCCGCAGCCTTCGAACTTCAGCACCGACTATTCGCCAACTGCGAAAACAACGGGCGAAGGCGCGACCGCCATGGGCTTCTACAACGTCTTGCAGGGCGACATGCCCTATTTCAAGGAGCTCGCCGATCAATATTCGATGAGCGACAATTATCACCAGCCGGTGATGGGCGGCACGGGCGCCAACAGCATCATGCTGGGTTTTGGCGATGCCATCTGGTTTAGCGATGCTAGTGGCGCGCCGGCCCAGCCGCCTCACAACGAGTTCATTTGGGGTGATACTCCGCTGGATGCAGGCACGGTGGACGAAATTGAGAACCCCAACCCTGTCCCCGGCACCAACAACTGGTGGACTCAAGATGGATACGGTGGCGGTGGTTTCGGCTCCGCCGTTCATGGCGGCGGAAGCTACAGCAATTGCTCCGACCCGGATCAGCCGGGCGTAGGACAAATCCGCAAATACCTAGGGTCGCTCGCGCGGCCAATCAACCCGAACTGCGAGGAAGGCCACTACTACCTGTTGAACAACTACAATCCGGGCTATTTCGGTGATGGCTCGAACGCTTACACCGATCACTTTGTGTATAACACTCCATTTACGATTCCCGGGACGAACCAGCGCAGCATCGCCGACGTGCTCCTTGAAAAGAACATCTCCTGGAAATACTATGGCGATCAGTGGAATCAGTACCTCACCGACAAATACCAGCTCAACTACGGCACCGTCGGCCCAAACGGCGACCAGTATTGCAACATCTGCAACCCGTTCCACTATCAGACGCAGATCATGGCCAACAACGCCGTTCGCACCGCCCACATCGTTGACACCACCGAACTTTACAGCGATATCGCCAGCGGCAATTTGCCCGCGGTTTCCTACGTCAAGCCCAGCGGCTGGGTGGATGGTCATCCAGCTTCATCGAAGTTCAATCTCTTCGAAGGCTACGTCAAGAAGATCGTCGATGCCGTCCGGAGCAATGAGGAACTCTGGCAGAGCACCGCGATCTTCATCACCGTGGATGAAGGCGGCGGCTACTATGACTCCGGCTACGTCCAGCCGCTCGATTTCTTCGGTGACGGAACCCGCATTCCGCTCATCGTGGTTTCCCCGTACAGCCGCGGTGGCCACATTTCACACGCCTATTCAGACCACGTCTCGATTCTGAAGTTCATCGAGCGCAACTGGAACCTGCCGGCCATCACCAATCGCAGCCGCGACAACCTTCCCAATCCGAAGTCGGAGCCGGACAACCCCTACGTTCCAACAAACAGTCCAGCCATCGGCGATCTGTTCGACCTGCTCGGCTTCGGACGTCACGGCGGCTAGGTACTCAAAGTCTCCAACAAAAAACAAGGGCGGCCACAAGGCCGCCCTTCTTCATTTGGCGAGGAACTCTCTGTGAACTCTGTGTTCTGGAGCGTCCTCTGTGTTAATTCTTTTTCCGGGCTTTCTCAGCCCCGCGCGGCTTGTGCCTCTGCCGCCGTCAACTCCGAAACCAGAAACTCCAATACCGTGCGCGCATCTTTGCCGCCTTTGAGGCGGTCGTCCGCCCTCTGCAGCGCACGCAATCCGTCCAGCAAACGCGCTTTCGAAATCTTCCGCGCGCTCTGAACTGCCATTTCCGCCTGTTCTGGCCGCATGCTGAGGGAGCGCGCCGCCTGCCACCCATTTGTTATGCCCTTCAGTTCGCTGGCCTCCATCACCTTCCTATACATCCAGGTTATCGCGCCCAGCATTTCGAGAGGCGCCTCTCCATCGCGCAGCAAACGGTCGAGAAATTCCTGCGCTTTCTTCGACTGCCGCGACGCCAGCATGTCCGCCAATTCCCAGACCGTCGTCGTCTTCTCCGAAATCACTAGCGCGCTCACGTCCGCGCGCCCGATCACTTTTCTTTCTGCCACATATGTCGCCAGCTTCTGGATCTCCGTTTTTAGCCGCATCAAGTTCGCCGCGACGAATTCCGCCAAATCCTCCGCGGCGCCCTTTCCGAATTCCACACCCTCTTCTTTCGCTATCGCTCTAGCCAGCGTGGTGGCCGACGCCAGCCTCTCTTCCACCTTCTCGCCCAGCCCGCATTCCACTACCAGGGTTTTCTCCGCCAGCAGCTTCCCCAATTTCATCCGCTGATCCAGCCCCGTTGCCTCCACGACTAGCACCGTGAACGGCGCCGGATCCTCCAGGTACGCGCCGAGCTGCGCCACGGCCTCGTCCCGGTTTTTCTCCCCGAGCTTTTCGATCGCTTCCGCATCCTCCAGGAAAACCACCTGCTGCGGCGAGAGCATCGCCATGGTTTGCGCCTGATCCAGCGCCGCCTCCGTCTCGCCTCGCCCCGCCGAATAACGCGACACCGCCCAGGTCCGCGACGCTTCAGCCACGAATCTCTCGATCAATAGTGTTCGGCAGGCATCGCGAAGGTACGGCTCTTCTCCCAGCAGCAGAATCGCCGGAATGGGCTTCCCCTTCTCCAACCGCTCCAGCAATGCTTCCGGCGATAGCCGTGCCATGCGCTCCCCTCACGCCCTAATGAACGAACCTCAGCACTCTCTCAGACAAACAGCTGAACCAAAAACAACAAATCTATTTTCTTCTCCGGTCAAAAACCTGACGTCGATCAATCGACCGCCCAAGCCCGTCGATGAACGCATTTGTGCTTCTTTAGTTACAACTAAGCATAAGAAAATGGACTAAATTCTCATTCGCTCAACCTTCAACCATCTACTCTAATAATTCTCCGTAATCGCCGCCACCAGCCGCGTCGCAAAGTCCTGCGCCATGCGGTCCAGCGCCGGGTCTTGCTCCTCAAAAAAGTTTTTAATGCTGTTTGCGTTGTTCACGTCCGTGGAAATTTCGTACTGGTTGCGGAAAACAAAATTGTCCGTGTGATAGAGAATCTTTCCCGTCTCGCGCTCTTCGAAGGAGATCTCGCACTTCAGCGTAACCAGCATTGTCGTCGCCCGCCCCGTCGCCGTATCAAACAGCAGCGGCACCGCCTCCAGACTCAGCACCTTGCCCCGCAGCACTGCGTCGCCGTTCGCCGGATCGGCTACCACTCGGTACGAGGTCTTCGCCAAAAATTCATGCACCGTAGCCGTAGTCAATCTCTGCTCAATGCGGTAGCTGGTCGTCTTATTTTCCAGCGCCGGCACCGCAATCACATGAATGCTCTTCGGCAGCGAGTCGCTCCGCCCCGCCACGTGATACCCGCAGCCGGCGCTCCACAGCGCCGCATTCATCAACGCAAATCCAATTCGCCGCCTCATGGCGCTAATTTCTCCGCCAGCTTCACCGCATTCCACGCCGGCAACCGAATATTATCCGCCGCTCCCCAAAACCACCAAGTGTCCCGCCGACCCGAATCCTGCTCCGGAGGCGCGAGATGGACGGACTTCTCCCCCGCCACACTGACGTTGCTGGGCGCATCTTCAGAGCCAGCGGCAATTACAAAGCCGGCAGACATACATGCAGCTTCAATTTTTTCCAAGTTCAATCCAGCTGCAAGAGGTTCAAAGGCCGCCGAGGCGGCAAACGCAGTTCCGTAAAACACCGGAGCGTGCACGACCTGAATCGCCGGAACAAAGTCCGCTCCATCGAGCAAGACTCTCGCTTCCATTCGAACGCGGTCTCGAACTTCCGCCAACTTCTGCGCGGCCTTCGCCCCAAAGCGATCCAGGAGATTGAATGCAACCTGCGCGTCAAAAACAGTTTTTCCTACGCTCTGGAACAAGAGCAATTGTCCGGTCTGGCTCTCCAGCTCCTCAATTCCTCCACGGCCGGATTCTGAAACGGGCTGAAAAAATATCGCCGAGAGGCCATGCAACCCCAGCCCATGAAGGGCAAAGGAAAGCGCAATCACGGCAAGGCCAGCAGCCGAAGGGGTGGCAAACAATACCGCGCGGGAACGGAACGCTCGTTTCCGGAAGGACTCGATTCCGGGAAACCAAACTTCACTTTCCGTTTCGTCAAAGACGGCTCCGCTCAAATCAATGATGCGCCCGCCGCTTTGCACCGCGGCGTTGACATTTCTCCTCGTGAATTCCGGCGAGCCCGTGAAGAACACAAGGCGAGCGCGTGCGAAGGTTCCTTCTTCGACGGGTTGGATGACGGCGGGTTCGCCCCCGGCCTCGGTGAGCGTGCCAGCAGCAACTTCCTCATCCACCAAACGAAAATCCCAGGACGCAAATTTGCTTTCTTCCAAAAGAGATTTGAGTTCCGCTCCCAGCAGCGAAGACGCACCCGCAATCACAATGCGGTTGGAATCCCGTTCGAACGAAGGCATGAATCACGCGGTCCGCGAAATCATCCGGTGGCGCACGAACCGCACCAGATGCAGCGCGACGCCTGCCGCCGCATAGGTACCCGCCAATATCACCAGCGCATATTCCGAGTATCGCCAGACCACGGCCAGGACTAGGCACAGCAGAACAATCGCCAGAGACGGCTGTTTGCGGGTCCAGGGGATCTCCTTGAAACTGGAGTAGCGGATCGTGCTGGTCATCAGCGCTCCAAGCCCAGCCGCCAGCAGGAACCAAGCCACTGACCATCGCCAGTCGTGTAGCGGCGCCTTAAAGCCATGAACTAGTGCCGCAATCACACCGGCCGCCGCCGGCGTCGGCATGCCCACGAAATACTTTGAGCTTCCGGGCGCCATGCCCTGCACGTTGAATCGCGCCAGCCTCCAGGCACAACAAATCAAAAACTCCAGGCAGCAAACCCAGCCAAACTCGCCAATTTGTTGAAATGCAACCGACCCGTCTCCCGGCAGGCTGCGCGTGCCCCAGGCGTAAGCCACCACCGCCGGTGCGATGCCGAAACTCACTACGTCAGCCAGCGAGTCGAGTTGCACTCCAAACTCCGTGTTTGTACCCGTCATCCGGGCAATTCGTCCATCCAGTGAATCAAAAAGAATCGCGAAACCGATCGCCTTCGCGGCGCGGTCAAAATTGTCGCTGCCGCCGAGCAGCGACGCCACTACCGCATAGTATCCGCACAGAAGATTCGCCACCGTAAACAAACTGGGCAGAAGAAAGATCCCCCTGCGCAGTCGCGGATTCTTGATCCGGCGCCCTTGGAATGGTATCTCGTGCTGCTCGGGCTCGGGCATGGCTAAGATCGCTTCCCCGTCGCTGTCAGATTTGCTTCTCTCTCTGCTGTATCCATTCCATTCAATTTAGCCGCCGCGGGTTTCGCGGGCCACCGCGCGAGCACACTCGACCCGCCTTTCACATTCTCCCCCAACTTAACCAGTATCTCCGCCTCTTTCGGTACCCACACATCCACCCGCGACCCGAATCGCACCAGTCCAATCCTCTCTCCGCGAGCTACCTTTTCGCCCTGCTTCTTCCAGGAGACAACCCTTCGCGCGATCAGACCGGCAATCTGCTTGAACACCATTTCTCCGGCTTCCGTCGAGAGCGTGAACACATTTTGTTCGTTTTCTACCGACGCCCGTTCCCGCATCGCCGCCAGAAATTTCCCTGGGCGGTATTCCATCTTCGCAATCCTTCCCGCAGCTGGCGACCGGTTTACATGTACGTTCCAGACGGCCAGGAAAATGCTCACTCGCTTTCCCGGCCTTCCCGCATTCTCTTCATCCGTAACCACCACCACGCGGCCGTCGCCGGGTGACACCACCGCCCCAGGTTCCGTGGGGATTATGCGATCCGGATCGCGAAAGAAAGAGAAGATGAACGCGGCGAACAGCACCAGGACGGCAGCCGCCACGTACCAATGCAGCAAGAGACTGACGCCACCCAGCGCCAGCGGCGGAACCCCAAAGTAGTAGCCTTCTTTGACCATGCTTCCCGGAGTACACCCCAGCGTTTTCGCTCGCGGCATTCTCCCCGCGGGCGCGCATGGTCATTCTACGACAGAATCGCCTGCGATAAAGTCGTTATTGGCTGTAATTCGAACGAGTGCGTATGATACGCAAAGCGATCCGCTCCATCTCATCTTTGCAGTGGAGCTTCATCTTCTTCAATTTGATTTCTTCGAGGAGGTCTTCGGCATTCAAGAAGGGCGATTTGGAGATTCTCTGCAGTTCTGCTTCGTATTGCCGGTGTTGCTCTGCCAGACGCTGATACTCGGCGTCTGCCTCGAAGGGTATGTCCCGAGGTGTCCGCTGCGCGCTTGCCATGCGTTCCTCCTGACGTTTCCGTGAATGGGATGTGAGCACTACATGAACGCAAGATAGCACTCTGGCTTGCTGCGTCAAGAGGGTATTTGCGGTATTTCAGCCCTACCCCCCGACTTTGACATCCATCACAATCGCGGCCTCGTCTGGATCGTGGTAATAGCCCGCACGGCGTCCCGTTTTGGAGAAGCCATGCTTTTCATAAAACGACATTCCGGTTCCATTCGACTCGCGAACCTCTAAAAACACGCGACTTACCTGCCGTGCCCGGAATTCATCCATCGCTGCGTTAAGTAGCGCCCCGCCCTCGCCTCTTCCTCGCTTCGCCACCATAACGGCGAGATTCAGGATCTCGGCTTCTCCCGCCACCTGCCGCCCGATGAGGAAACCAGTGACTTTCATTTCGCTTTCGCTGACCAGCGCCACAACGCCCCGCCAACCCAGTAATTCCTTCAAACCCCACTCTGTCCATTGCGAGGCTTCGGGAGAGCTCCGCAAAATCTCCGTCACCGCCACGGCGTCCGCGGGCAGAAACGCCCGTATCGTTCCTCTCACCTGCTCGCGCTTTGTTTCAGCGGCCATGCACGTGGCTCCCCTTCCAGAAGATCTCCGCGTCCGGCCGTCGCACGTAGTTGGCATCCAGCGCCAGCGCGTCCGTAAACCGCCCTTCTCCCAATGACGCCAATCCGATGCGCCCAATCATCGGTGCGCGCACACTCGAAACGCACTCGACAATTTCCCCGCGCATCTCTCGCGTTTTCCACGCCTCTTCGGAAACAAGGCACTCCGCATCCGCCGAAATCCACGAAATACTTTCACCCTTTGCTAATTCGGCCGCTGTTTCCAAAAATTTCTCCGGCGCGATCACCATCTCGTCACCCAACCGCACCAAGCCCGTCCCATTCCGTTGATAAACAGCCCCGAATACTTGCCCCCGTTGTGCATTCGCAAAAGCCCCCACCCAAGCCGGACCCCTTGAGGCTTCTACCGCCAATGCTTCTAATCGCGAAACCGCCGCGATCCGTTTCCCATAAACCTCCGTCCAAGCCTTCACGGTAGTCAAACCCACCCGCACCCCTGTAAACGAACCCGGCCCAGCCGCTACCGCGTACCCGTCCACGTCCTCCATTCGGAGCCCGCCACCCTCCAAGCACTCACGAACCGCCGGGAGCAGCCACGAGGAATAATCTTCCGGCGAATGGTGGGCAACAACCTTCAACACAGCCTCATCCCGAAGCACCGCAACACTCCCTCTCGCATCGCACGTATCTATTGCCAGTACAATCACATCCGCATTCTACCGTACTCTCCAATTCGACGCCGAAGCCGCAAATTATCGCAGGTCGTTCCCGTGCAACAAGACCAAAACCTGTATCAGCGAACGGCCATTTACCGCATTGAACTGCTCCTTACTCGCATCCATCGGTGCACGCAAAACCCGTCTCCCCGAGCAATTCGACTGCCAAATTTGCACCTAATTTTCCCTAACCTCCTGATTCCACTGGATATATCTTGACTCTTCCAACACAATTGTTATATATTCCTTATGCGTCTCCTGGGGGGGACAACCAAATCTATGGACTACAAGATCGGCGACAAGGTCGTTTACCCGAATCACGGTGTGGGCGTTGTTGAGCAGATCAGCTACGGAGTCTTGAACGGCAGAACCGAACGTTACTTCATGATTCGCATTGTTTCCAGCGGCTTGCGTGTCATGGTCCCGCAGTCAAACGCGATGACCGTTGGTCTTCGTTCCGTTATTCGTTCTACGGAATCCACCAAAGTCCTGGGCTTCCTCGAAAAAGGCAAACTCAACTCTCATCACGACTGGAAGCACCGCTTCAAAGAGAACTCCGAGCGCATGCGCACCGGGGCCCTCCTCGAAGTCGCCGTCGTCCTCAAGAGT
>DATNLB010000447.1:0-11194 GCA_035603095.1 Candidatus Acidiferrales bacterium | reverse complement strand
ATCATATTTTTTCGAGCCGGTGCGACACGGCACTGCAGTTCTATTTCGACGAATACCACAGAAGCGGTCCGAACGGCACCGACGTTCGCGATACGATTGATTTTGATTTTCAGAACCATCTGGTGCTTGGCGCCCGTCAGGATCTCATTTGGGGCGCGGGATATCGCCACACCGTGGACGATACCGAAGGTACTGTGGATGGGGCATTTGTTCCAGCCGACTCGACGAAGCAGTTTTTCAACGTGTTTGTGCAAGATCAAATTACGCTCAAACTGGACCGCGTGTACTTGTATGTTGGCACAAAACTCGAAGACAGCTATTTCACCGGCTTCGACATTCAGCCGAGCGTTCACATAGCTTGGACTCCCAGCGTTCACCGTACCTTCTGGGCCGGCATTTCACGCGCCAGCCGCACGCCCGCCCGGCGTGATGTAGGGCTGGACGCGACTCTCGCAGCATTGCCAGGGCCTGCCGAAGTGGTTTTGCTCGGAAACCCGAAGATAAAGTCGGAACACGTGATCGCTTATGAGGTGGGCTATCGGGCGCAGCCCACGGAGCAGCTTTCGCTCGGCGTGACTGCGTTCGTGAACATCTATCATAATCTTGAAAGCACGGAGCCGCTTCCCCCTACCCTTGACACAGACAATGTCCCACCCATTCTGGTTTTCCCAAAGTTGCTCGATAACAAATTGCATGGCACGACCGACGGCGTCGAAGTCTATCTAAAATGGAAGCCCGTGAGTCGCTGGACGTTGAGTCCCGGGTATTCCTTCCTGCAAATGCATCTGCATACTGACTCCACGAGCCTGGATACAACGAGTGTGGCGGACGCAGAGGGCTCGAACCCCGGTCATCAGGCACAACTCCGCTCGCACGTTGAACTGTGGCGAGGTTTTGCCTGGGATGCCAACGCCTATTTTGTAGGACGACTCCCGGCGCAGATGGTGGCTTCCTATACGCGGCTGGATACTCAGTTGACTTGGCGGCTTCGGGAATCCGTGGGATTGAGCCTCGTGGGACAGAATTTGCTCCGGGATCACCATGTGGAGTTCAACGACGCATTCCAGAGCGTGAATTCCTCGCAGGTCAAGCGCAGCGCCTACGCGAAATTGACATGGCAATTTTGAACGCGGAGGAAATGGCTTTGAATTTTCCTGACAAAGTACGAGGGGAGCGTGGGAGACGGGGAGACCGAACCCAGGCGTGGAAAATTCACAGCGTAGGCTGGCGATTCGGAGCCGCGATTCTTGGAGTGCTTATGGCTCTGGGCGGGGCGCGCTCGGCATCCACCCAAACCAATCCAACTGGCGAATATCAGGTCAAGGCGGCCTTTCTTTTCCATTTTGCGCAATTCGTGGACTGGCCGGAAGGAACGTTCAAGGAGGCCGACAGCCCGCTGACGTATTGCACGATTGGGGAGGATCCGTTTCACGGGGCGCTGGACGCGAGCCTGAACGGAAAAACGATCGAAGCGAGGGTCGTGCGCGTGCAACACATCAAGCAGGCCCAACAGATTCCGGGCTGTCAGATCCTGTTCATTGGAGCGGCCGAGAACCGGCTGATCCCCGAGGTTTTAACGGCAACCAGGGGAACTTCCGTCTTGACGGTAGGAGAGTCAGAACATTTCGCGCGAAACGGCGGGATGATCGGTTTTTTCCTGGAAGAAAACAAAATTCGCTTCGAAATCAATCTGGAAGCTGCGGAACACGCCAAATTGAAAGTGAGCTCGCGGCTGCTGGCACTCGCGAAGACTGTAATCGGCGGTCAAAGAGGGACTTGAAATGTCCTTTATTCGAAAGGTATCCATCACACGTAAACCGACCACGGTGATCTTATTCGCCGGCGTTCTAGGGTTGAGCATTCTTGGCCTGGTACTGGAAGTACGCGAAAGGACCAGCTTCCGCGCCTCGATGACTAGCGAGCTCTCGGCTCATGCAGCCTGCAAGTTGAATCCTTCCCAATAGTTTCAATCTGGCACGAGTATGCCTCAATGACCCGGTTGAGGAGGTCCCGCAAGGATTCCCAAAAAGAAAGAGATTGATTGGAAAGGAGATGGCTCCCAGACGCGGCTCGGTTCTGGCGGGTCACGTGCGTATACCAAAATGAAAATCTCGCTGCTGATAAGTCGGCATGCTTCGCTCGAAGAGGTGCAGGCATAGCTTTTGTGTGGGAAGAAATCCAGCCAGAGACCGGCTTGGGATCTGTACGACGTGCGAACTAGGCAGCAAGGGCGAGGCTCTTTGAGGGGGAACGGAGAGCGATCGACAAGCCCAAATCAGGGAGATCTTGAATGCAATGGTAAGCCTGCAAAAGCTTTCGCTGCGCCGGAGTCTACTGCTGTTCTCGCTGTTGACCGGCGGAGCCGGAATATTGCTGTTTTGTGCGGCGTTCGTGCTGTATGACCTGCATGATTTCCGCGACAAAAAGGTAAACGATCTCAAATCGACCGCGGACCTGCTCAGTACGAACGCGAATTCGGCGCTGGCGTTCAACGATTCCAGCGTGGGCGGCCAGATTTTAGAAGCAATGAGGGTCCGCGCGGGAATTCGCGCGGCGGTTTTGTACCGGGTAGACGAGCAGGTACTGTCGTGGTACGTCCGTCGCGATCTGACCGGCCATTTTACGCCGCCCAAACTGTCTCAGCCAGGCGTTCTATGGGCGGCAAAATCGCTTTCTTACACGGAAACCGTGTATCTCGACGGCAATCCTGTAGGAGCCCTCTACCTCGAAGATGATCTTGATGACTTGCATAGGCGAATCCTTCACTTTACCAAAGCCCTTGCGGTCATGGCTGGAACATGCCTGCTCATCGTGTACGCGCTTTCTGCCTGGCTTCGGAACGGGATTACGCGGCCGATCTACGATCTAGCCTGGACCGCGCGCCGTGTGGCATTGGGAAAAGACTACTCGCTACGGGCGCCGCTGTCGGGTGGGGCCGAGCTAGGCCAACTCAGCACGGATTTCAATTACATGCTCCAAGAGATTGAACGCCAGAATACGGCGTTGGCTGAGGCACGCGATTCGCTGGAGCTCCGGGTACGGGAGAGGACCGAAGAGTTGCAGAAGGAAGTTGTGGAACGCAAGCGGGCGGAAACGGAAATGCGCCGGGCGAAAGAGGCCGCGGAAGATGCCAGCCAGGCGAAGAGCGAATTCCTGGCCAACATGAGCCACGAAATCCGCACCCCGCTGAACGGTGTTATGGGGATGACCGATCTGGCCCTGGAGACGCAGCTTACTCCGGAGCAACGCGAGTATCTGGAGACAGTGAAGATGTCGGGCGATGCCCTACTTACCGTGATCAACGACATTCTGGATTTTTCGAAGATCGAGGCAGGCAAGGTCGACTTGGAAGCCATCGATTTCAACCTGCGTGATTGCCTGGAAACAATATTAAAGTCGCTCGCTCTGCGTGCGGACGAAAAAGGGCTGGAACTGCTGTGCGAGGTGGCGCCGGAAGTCCCGGAAGTGGTGCGGGGAGATTCGAGCCGGCTGCGCCAGATTGTAATAAACCTGGTGGGCAATGCCATTAAGTTCACGAATCAGGGCGAGGTGGCGTTAAAAGTGAGTAGCGACGCTCGCGAGGGTGAAGATCTCCTGCTGCACTTCGCGGTTGCGGACACCGGGATTGGGATCGCCGAAGAGAAACGGGATTCGATCTTCGAACCCTTCACGCAGGCGGATGCTTCTACGACGCGGAAATATGGAGGAACCGGGCTGGGACTGACCATCTCAGCACGCTTGGTGAGCATGATGGGAGGGAGAATCTGGGTGACCAGCGAAGTGGGCCGTGGGAGCGAGTTTCACTTCACGATTCGGCTGCGAGTGGCAGATCCCAGGGCGATTGAAATCGGAACGATTGCCCCGCCTGAAATCCTGCGCGGCGTGAGGGTGCTGGTGGTGGACGACAACCGGACGAACCAGCGGATCCTGGAAAGGATGCTGAAGCGCTGGGAGATGAAGGTGACGTCCGTGGAAGGAGGAGAAGAAGCACTGGCGCAATTGTGCGCCGCCCGGGAAGCAGGACGACCCTACGGGCTGGTCTTGACGGACATGCACATGCCGGGGATGGACGGGTTTGCGCTGGTCGAAAGAATCCGGGAAAGGCCGGAGCTGTCAACGGCCACCATCATGATGCTTACCTCGGCTGGCCACCGAGGGGATGCGGCACGTTGCCATGAACTGGGAGTTTCCGCGTATCTGCTAAAGCCGATAAGGCAATCCGAATTGCGCGAGGCGGTTGCCAGAGTACTTGGGGCCAGGGAACAGAGCGGCGCGATCCCGCTGATCACGCGGTTCTCCCTGCACGATGCCCGCGAACCTGCCGCTTCTTTGCGCGTTTTGCTGGTGGAAGACAATGCCGTGAATCAGCGGTTGGCGAGCCGGCTGCTGGAAAAGAGAGGCCACTCCGTGGTGGTAGCAGGGAATGGACTCGAAGCGCTGGAGGCGCTTGAAAAAGAGAGCTTTGATCTGGTCTTGATGGATGTGCAGATGCCGGTGATGGATGGGTTCGAAGCGACCGCGGCGATTCGAAAGAAGGAGGGAGGCAGCGGAATCCGCGTGCCCATAGTCGCGCTAACGGCGCACGCCATGAAGGGCGATCGAGAGAAATGCCTGGCCGGAGGGATGGACCGGTATCTCACAAAACCTATCCGGTCGCATGAATTGGACGAGCTTCTGGAGAATTATCTGGTGCACCGCGTGGAAACTACCGAAGCGCAAGAGAGCACTCTAAGCAAGAAATAATCCTAAGGCCGGGGACCCGGACGAGGGAAGAGCGAGGAATTCGACAAAAGGGCGAGTGCGCGTTTTCGGGATCAGATCAAATTTGTTCCCCAAGACGATTTCTTGCGGGGCGTGGCAGGGAGGAGGAAGCGCTTGGGGCCGCTGACAAAGGGATTGCCGCGCTCGTAAAAGCGAAGGAGTTGATCGGCGGCGCGGGTAATGCCGATGCGGACGGTTTTTCCGATGGGGCCAATGGGATGGCTGGTTTCAGCCAGCCAGAGCGAGCCGGGGGCGCAAAGGTCGAGGCCGTCGTGGCGGCGATCGATTTGAAAAGCGGCGGCGAGGCGTCCGGGGCCGCGGGTGAGGTCGAGAAGCCGGGTGGTCTTGCGATGGCGTTGCATGAGCTCGAGGCCTTCGAGCGGTTCGAGAGCGCGGATGAGGATTGCGGCCGCGATTCCGGCAGGCTCGCTCACAACGTTGAGCATGAAGTGCGCGCCATAGTTGAAAAAAATGTAGGCGTGGCCGGGGGCCAGGTACATCGAACGAATGCGAGGAGTAGGGCCGCGGAAATGATGTCCCGCGGGATCGCCGGGCGGATAGGCTTCCGTTTCCACAATGCGGCCGCTGAGGCGTCCCGCGGGGAGATCGTGGACGACGACCCTTCCGATAAGGAAACGAGCGAGATCGACGGTGTCAGGTGGAAGTTCAGTGCGGCGAAGGCGGCGGATAGAGAATTTCGCTGGTGAGGATCTCAGAGCGGGGCGAGTGGAGGACATGGATGCCGAATCAGCAGGACAGCAGCTTCTCCAGGTCTTCCGAAGAAACGAGATCCTGATACTCAGGGTGCTTGCGAATGAAATTGGAGATGTAAGGGCAGAGCGGGACAACACGCAGATGATTGACGCGGGCGAAATCGAGCGCAAAGCGGGCAAGTTTTGCTGCCAGGCCATGGCCTTCGAGTGGCGGCGGAACTTCGGTGTGGTTAAGAACGATACGGCCGGGAAAGCGGCGATACGTGCTTAGGGCACGATGGCCATCGACGAGCAGTTCGAAACGCTGCGCCTCTTCGTTGTGGGTGACGGTTACGTCGTCGAGATTCACGTCCACGGATCACCTTGCGGCTTTGCTGATCTTTTCATTCCGGAAATAACTGAGCGCGCCGGAAGGGCACTGGTCGACCTGTTTGATGATGCGCTCGGTTCCAGAGCCGTCCATGTTGATCCACGGGCGAGCGTTGACCTTGAAGACTTCGCCGAGGCCCTGCACGCACTTGGCGGAGTGAATGCACACGCCGGGTTTCCAGATGACGGTGATTTCGCCGTTTGTGTAGGTCTTTTCGGATTCGCTCATTGAGGACCTCCGGGTGACCGGGCAAGTCTATCAGGGAATTTGGAAAAACTATGGGGCAGAGGTGTCGGGGGGCTCGTTGTTGAAGAGGCGGGCGAGCTCAGCGTGATCGATGACAACCGCGGGGTCGCGCTGGATGGCGTCGAAGTATTTTTTCTGGAAGGCGTCACCGGATTCTGTGGGAACAAACATTTTCCGGGCGAGAGAGATGGCGCCGCTGGTGTATTCCGGGGTGACGGGCTCCTTGGCAGCCAGAGTTTCATCGATGCGGACGACGAATTCGGAGATGTTGTGCAACCAGGCGAATTGCGAATGGTCGATGACCAGGCGGAAGAGCTCGCCAGTGTTTACGTAGCCGTGCTCGCGCTCGTACTCTCTGCGCTCCATGTTGAGAAGAGTCTTGTGGACGCGCAGAAGAGCAAGACGGAGGGAAAGAAGCTTCTCGCGGGCGGGGGAATCGGAGTTCGCTGGATACAAATTTGAGCTTGGAGAATCCATTTTCGAATGACACCCCTATTGTCCGATACTCGGCGCGCAATTTCAAAACGAATGCGCGAAGAAAAGTCCTTCAAACACAGAGTTCGCGGGTGACACCGATCACACTGCGAAGAAGAAAGAGGATTGAAAACAGCGGTGATAGCGCTGCTCGCCGGCGGGGAGCTCGATGGGTAGGCGGTAAACCATTGGGAATGTGTTTCGTAGATAAATCGATTTTCTAATGCATTCATGCAATTCTTTTGCTGCTGGGAGTGTAACCTGGAGGCTCCTTTTCTTATCAGATAGAGGTAGTCAAATCATGCTTACCTCGGCGGAAATGAAGGATCTTGATTCGCTTCCGCGAGGCGAGGACAAAAGGAAAAGTGACTCTCATGAGAAAGATGCAATTCACCGCAGGCCTGCTTATGTTTTCTCTGCTGCTTGCAGCCAGCGCCATCGCCGGCAACACCAACAAGGGTACGCTGAATGTCGGCGAGACCGTTACTGTCGGAGGCAAGCAGTTGCCGGCCGGTAGGTATCAAGTGGAATGGGCTGGAACCGGATCGAATGTGGAAGTCAGCATTTCCGACGGCAGGGACACGGTAGCCAAAGTGCCGGCGCAGGTTCTTCCACTAAAGAAGGCCGAGGCGGAGAGTGGGTATTCTACCAATACCGACCAAGCTGGCAACAAGGCGCTGACGGGAATTTTCTTCGGTGGCAAGAAGTATGAACTGTCCATCGGCGAAGCGTCCGCGGCAACGCCCACACCGTCAGATAAAACGCAGGGGAGCAACTAACGTCGGCGTTTTTTCTTCGTGGAGTTCGCAGCTGCAATAAGGAGGGACCGCGGAGCGGTCCCTTTTTTTCGTCTGCATGCAGCAGGGCCGCCGAAACGCTCGAGCATAGTCACCTCGCATTAAGAGAGATTCCCAACTTTGAGCAAGGTGATGTGATCTAACGGAAGTGGTTCCTATGAGTGTATGATTTGAAGCGTTTGGCCCGGTGGAGGGTTGGCCTCTTCTTGAAATGGATTGAGTTTATTTCCCCGACCGATTGCTATTCCCAACAACAGTTTTGGCTTTTAGAAGCGGAGGATGCTTCATGATCGTTGGTGTGCCCCGAGAGAGTTTTCCCGGCGAACGGCGGGTGGCGCTCGTGCCCGCGGCGATTCCGAATCTCACCAAAGCCGGGTTGGAAGTGGTGGTGGAGGCCGGAGCCGGCGCCGGGGCAGGCTATCCCGACGCGGACTACACCGCGAAAGGCGCGAAGATTGCCGCCGATCGCGCCGAAGTATTTCGCGCCGCGGACATTGTGGTTCAAATTCTCTGTTATGGTTCCAACGACAAGACCGGCAAAGCCGACGTTCCCCTTTTCCGCCTCGGCCAGGCACTCATTGGATTTTTGAGGCCGCTTGGCTCTATTGAAACCCTTCAGGAAATCGCCGGCAAAGGAGTGACTTCGTTTTCGGTGGAGTTGATGCCGCGAACGACGCGTGCCCAGAGCATGGACGTACTTTCCTCGATGGGCACGATTTGCGGCTACAAGGCGGTGGTGCTTGCGGCGGACACTTCGCCGCGCATTTTCCCGATGCTCACGACGGCTGCGGGAACGATTACTCCGGCCCGCGTTTTTGTAATTGGCGCGGGCGTGGCGGGTTTGCAGGCGATCGCTACGGCGCGGCGGCTGGGCGCAGTCGCTTCAGCTTACGACCTGCGTCCCGCCGCGAAGGAGCAGGTGCAGAGCTTGGGCGGGCGCTTCGTGGAGCTCCCCATCGAGGCCAAAGATGCCGAAGATACGCGCGGGTACGCGCGGGCGCAGGATGAAACTTTTTACAGGCGCCAGCGTGAACTGCTGGGAAAAGTCGTAGTAGAGAGCGACGTGGTGATCAGCGCGGCGGTTATTCCCGGGAAGAAGCCTCCGATTCTGGTGACTAAAGAGATGGTTGCGGGCATGGCGCCTGGATCCGTGATTGTCGATCTGGCCGGAGAGCGCGGAGGAAATTGCGAGCTGACACGGCCGGGCGAGATCGTCGTGGAACATGGCGTGACGATCATCGGCTGGTTCAATCTGGCGAGCACGGTGCCGTATCACGCCAGCCAGATGTATGCGCGAAACGTGAGCGCTTTCCTGCTGCACCTCGTCAAAGACGGAAAACTGCAGCTCAACCTGGAAGACGAAATTGTCCGCGAAACGCTGCTGACGCGCGGCGGAGAAGTAGTCAACCCGCGTATCAGGGAATTTTTCTCGCTCCCAGCCCTGCCGGCTGAATCGCAGGAGGTGGTGAAGTCATGAAGCTGGATCTGCTTACCAGCCTCTACGTTTTCATGCTGGCCGCATTTATCGGATTTGAAGTCATACGCCGCGTTTCCCCTCTTCTCCACACTCCCTTGATGTCTTTGACGAACGCGCTCGACGCCATCGCCGTTGTGGGCGCCATTATCATGGCCGGTGAGTACCACGCGCACAGGGCGACGCTCGCGAAAATCCTGGGAACGATCGCCATCGTCGCGGCAACCAGCAACATCGTCGGCGGATTCCTGATTACCGACCGGATGTTGAAGATGTTCAAAGCGAGCGGGCCGAAAAAACCATGAGCAACGTGCTCGCTTCGGACAACTTCATCGAGATCACTTATCTGATTGCCACGGCGCTCTTCATCTTCTCGCTCAAGTGGCTGAGCTCTCCGACGACCGCGCGCCGCGGCGTCTTTGCCGGCGAGCTGGGCATGCTGCTGGCGATTGCCGGCACATTGCTGCACCACGGCATCGTGGAATACAAATGGATCGTTATTGGCCTGGTATTGGGCACAATCATCGGCGTGCCGCTCGGCGAAGTGGCCATGACCGCGGTGCCCCAGCGGACGGCGCTGAGCCACGCGTTTGGCGCGCTGTGCGTGACTTTGGTGGGCACAACGGAATTTTATTTGCGCACGCCGGATGTACCGCGTTTCATGATGGGCGTCCTCTCACTCGAGGTCATCCTCGGATCGCTGACGTTCACTGGCAGCCTGATGGCCGCGGGAAAATTGCAGGAAGTCTTGCCACAGAGGCCCATCACGTATAAGGGACAGAACATCGTCAACCTCGGACTTCTGGGTGTGGCGATTGTTGTCGCGGGTATGCTGGTAGCACACCCGGAAAAGACGCAACTCTTCCCGCTGATCGTCGGCATTCCACTTCTGTTCGGTGTGATGATGATCATTCCCATCGGCGGCGCCGATATGCCCACGGTGATTTCACTTTTGAATTCCTATGCGGGGCTCTCCGCGGCGGCGATGGGATTTGTACTGGACAGCAAGCTATTGATCATTGCCGGCGCGTTGGACGGAGCCTCTGGCTTAATTCTTTCCGTGAACATGTCGAAAGCGATGAACCGGTCATTTTCGAATGTGCTCTTTGGCGCTTTTGGGCAGGAGCAGACGGCGGTCGCAGGCAAACAGGAAACGCGGCCGGTGCGCAGCGCGACGCCGGAGGAAGCCGCGGCGATTCTCGCGGCGGCAAACAAGGTGGTCATCGTGCCGGGCTACGGAATGGCTGTGGCGCAGGCGCAACACAAAGTACGCGAACTTTATGATGCGCTGACGAAGCGCGGTGTGGATGTGAAGTTTGGAATCCATCCGGTGGCGGGGCGCATGCCGGGGCACATGAACGTTTTGCTCGCCGAAGCGGACATTCCGTATGACAAACTGCTGGACATGGACGAAATCAACGGAGATTTTCCGCAAACCGACGTGGCGCTGGTGATCGGAGCGAATGACGTCACCAATCCCGCAGCACGCGCTGACACTTCTAGCCCGATTTACGGAATGCCGATTCTGGACGTGGACAAGGCGCGCACGGTGATGGTGATCAAGCGCAGCATGGCCGCCGGTTTTGCCGGAATCGATAATCCGCTCTACTACCTTGATAAGACGCTCATGCTCTTCGGTGACGCGAAGTCATTTGTCGGCTCCATCGTGCGCGAACTGGGCGGCGGCCACGAGTAGTTCCTCATTGTTGTAGATTCGTCAGCGCTTTCTCAAAAGACAGATTCTCAATCAAGATGAACGAGAGCCGGAGCGCACCTGAATTATTCGTAACGCAGGGCCACGATGGGATCGACGCGCGTGGCGCGGCGAGCGGGGATAGAACAAGCAGCCAGCGCGACGACGAGCAAGAGCAGAGCGACGCTCAAGAAAGTGAGCCAATCGCCCGGAGTGACGCCGAAAAGCAAACTCCGCAAAAGGCGCGTGAGCGCGAGGCCGGCGGCCACGCCGATGGCGACGCCCGCCAGGGTGGCGCGGATGCCCTGGCGAAGAACCATTCTCATGATGTCGCGACGCTGCGCGCCGAGAGCCACGCGGATGCCGATTTCCCGGGTGCGCTGCAGCACCATATGTGAGATCAACCCATACAAACCCACGACCGCGAGAACCAAGGCCAGCGCAGCAAGACTGCCAATCAGATAAGAAGGATAGCGGCGGAGGAAAACCGAGGGAGATTGATTGGCTATTTGTTCCAGGGATTGCGGCTGGATCAACGGGAGCTGAGGATCCATTTCCTGCAAGGCAGCCCGGACGGCCCCGACGAACGCGCCGGGCTCGCCTGCCATGCGCACCATGTAGCTCAGGTACGTTGAGGGCCCCTGATCGTTGGGTGTGTAGATGATG
>DATNLB010000753.1:0-2839 GCA_035603095.1 Candidatus Acidiferrales bacterium | reverse complement strand
TCTTTTTGGTTGCTTCCTGGAAAAACTCAGCTGACAAAGGATTGCTCTGTGCGCAGGAAATTGATAATTTCTAAGTTATCCCGGCCGCGCCCCGGCGCGTGACGCCGCCGCCTCGGCCAGGGGTTCACCTCTCAGGAATTTGGGATTGGCTGTACGGGAAAATGAAATCCCGTGCGGAGCTGGAGCGGGCCCCGCCCGTTATCTTTTTTTGCGGAAATGAATTGAACCTCATGGGAGATAGTTAGATGGCCCCTTCCCCGGACAAGCACTATCAAGCCCGGATCCTTGAGCGGCGGGACCTTTCGCCCGATTTATGGATCGTTCGAGTCGACCCCGGGGGACCGTTTGAATTCCGCGCCGGGCAGTATGCGACCCTGGGAGTCGATCATAATGGAAAGCGGATCGAAAGAGCGTATTCCATTGTTTCATCCCCATATGAAGAGTCGCTGGAGTTTTTCGTCGAGTTGGTCCCGCAAGGTGATCTGACTCCGGATCTCTTCAAGTTAAAAGAAAGCGATACGCTACTGTGCAGAAAAATCGCCAAGGGACGATTCACGCTGGATTTGCGAAGCGGGAGGACGCACCACCTGCTGGTTTCCACCGTGACGGGGATCGCCCCGTTTGTCAGTTACGTTCGAACGCTCTATCGAGATTGGAAAAATGGCGCTGGGCCAATGCCCGGAAACCACAAGCTGTACTGCCTGCAGGGAGCGAGCCGCTCGTGGGAGTTCGGGTACCGGGAAGAGCTGGAGCGGTACGCGCGGGAAGTGCCGTGGTTCAAGTATGTCGCCACGGTGAGCCGGCCATGGGAGGACCTGGATTGGAAGGGGGAGACGGGGCGGGTGGATGATCTCCTACGGAAATATGCGGACGAGTGGGGATTGCGGCCGGATGAGACGACGGGATACTTATGCGGTCATCCGGTAATGGTGGAAAATGGGCACGGCATCCTGCACAGAGCGGGTTGGAAGAAGGACGCGGTGTTTGAAGAGATTTATTTTCAGCAGGCAAAGGGCGCCCAGCCGGAACTGACGGATTCGCAGAATCGGGCTAAACCGCGGGAAGAATAAAAGAGTTCCTGCGCCTCAAGGTTTCTTCAGCAACCTGTGCGAGAGCCTCACGAGAGGAATTCTAGGCCCCAGGGGTGTGTTCCTCGAGCTGGCTGGTGACGTCCTCGATGGCCGACAAGGGGCAGAGAACGTGAACTTTCTGGTCCGGCGCGTCGACGTCAATCTGCAATTTCCCCCCGTGCGTGCGCACCCGAACATGCTGATCACGATCGTCAATTTCTACGAAGGCGACATCCGGATACTTTTTCAGTTCTTTGACGATGGCATGAAGCACGGGCAGAGCTTCGCGCGCCTGCTCGGAGGCATGGCGCATGTGCTTGGTGGGGACGAAATGCATGGCCATGGGAACGGCCGCGGCTGGAACCCAGAGGTGAACGTGGGAACCGCCGGCATGGTATTCGTCGACGTCGACGCGGATCACGCCTTCGCGCATGGTATAGGCGCCCGCGAGGACGATTGTTCCGCCAAGTCCGAGAGCTGCTTTCGCGAGTAGCATCATGTGTGCCTCCTGCCCGCCGCTACAAAACACTGTCAGTCCGTGACGTTTTTGGAATCGAGCCAGACGCGGACGGTGTTTTCGTGATCCTTCACCGAGACGAGCTCGGTATCGCCCTGCGCCGAGAGAGCGTGGAGAGCAGCAACGAGGTCCAATTCGTCTTTGCCAGCGGAAAAGAGGGCGTCGATGACTTTCATGGGGATCTTGACTTCAACCTCGGACTTCTTGGAATTCTGCTTGTCGAGGACATGAACGATCAGGTGGTTGCTCTGTTTGGCGACGCGAACGTCGCAATCATTGCTCTCGACGGTGACGAACTCGCCGTCTTTGGTCGTGCGAATGGCCTCGACGAGGGCGCGGAGGTCGACATCATTGACGTGGGCGTCGTCGATCTTGACCTTGCCGTCGTGGAGTCGGTTTTTGTTGATGGCGGGGAGAACCTTTTCCGCCAATTCGAGGGGGACGTTGACGCGCACGGTCTCACCTTTGGCGTCCGAGCTGATGACGCGGACGTGCAGCCAGCGGTCCTTGGACACGGATGTCGTTGATTGGGTTGAGCTTGCCGGGGCGGCGGTGGATTGCGCCAAGACGCCCAGCGGCGAAAGGACGAGCGCGGCCGTGGCGATAAAAGCCGTCCTGGCGAAGAAACCCCTGTTAGGGTCGGACATGACTGGATGCCTCCTGGCCGGCGCAGGGCCGGTCTTGGAGATAGGTACGAGAGGGGGGCAAGGAAAGTTTCCTGGAAAGATCGAAAGTTGAAGGTTGAAAGTTGGAAGTCCAAAGAAGGAAACAAAATTGACGCAGGGGCCGCGCAGGAGCGAAGAGTTCATGGGAAAGGGAAGCGGAAGGTATACCCCTCTTATGTTCTTGTAACGATGTGATTCAATGGGGGTTAGCGGGAGGTAGTCTAGAAAGGAATTACGATTCCATAGGAGTAGGGGACCGGCGGCCGGGAGCAGCGGTTAGGCTAGAGAAAGAATCGTGAGGTCGGCGAGGATGTTGAGTGATTGCCCCATCGAAAGGTTCGATGAGTGTATACTATAGTATAGTACATTACTATACATCATGACAACCGCTCGAGCACTCTGCGGGAATTTTGCACAAGCGTCCACAGATTTGCACAAAGCTGCGCACAGATTTTCATTGACGGCGCAAACGGGAAACATTATCTTGCGCGTCAGATTGAACCGGGAAGCTTAAGAACTTTACGGATCAATTTAGAGGGCGCAGCAAGCTTAACCGCGGTTGCGCCGCGAGATTGAATCGCGAAGCT
>DATNLB010000669.1:0-16313 GCA_035603095.1 Candidatus Acidiferrales bacterium | reverse complement strand
GATTTGCGGCCATGCGTATGTTGAGTCGTGGGCGCTCCCCACGAATGATCGGACAATAAAAATCCGGCTGCAATAGCGCGCCTTGCAGCCGCCGTCGTCCTGCGCATCCTCCATGGCATGGTTCTCGAAACTCGCAGGTCTGGCAAGCTTCTGGAAGCGTACGAGCCTGCTGAAACGGCGCAGAGTTCAGAATCTCGGATCCTGACGAAATCAACTCTGACAGCGGCTCTCCGGAACCGGGCCAATAAACGCAAGGCTGCGTTGTGCCGCGAGGCGTAACTCGTACCGTGCTGACCCCACATCCTCCTTTGAGTGGCGGCAGGCCGGCCATCGCCCGCACCAAGGGCTCGCCGATGGCGATTACATCGGTGCTCTCGAAAAGCTTATGGAACCCTTGCCAGTATTCTTCGTACGTGAGTGCGTAGAGATCGGACCGCACTGCCTGATAGACATTCACACGCAAGGGAGCGCCAAACCGTTTCGCGACTCGTGCGACTTCCGCTAGCCGCAAGTAGTTTGACTTCATCATGACCGCGATAATCGTGACGGGTACACCCTGACGCACACAACGCTCGGCCTGTTGATGAATCAGTTCCCAGTTACCTGGGCCGCGTTGGGCATCCTGTTCCGCTTGGGTTGGATAATCGAGAGAAAACTCGATGTCATGGAAGGCACGCAAGTCATGGTCTTCCAGAACCGCAACACTGTGACCGTTGGAAGTGATGGTCAGCTTCACCGGTCGAGTTCGGAGGTAAGTCAATATAGTCTTGTAGTCAGGATGTATTCCGTTCTCGCCCGTTCCCAGATTCACGGAGCGAACTGGAAGGCATTCGAACACCGACTTGACCTGTTCGAACGAGAGACGGTCAGCGCGAGTGGGATCGCGGTAGCAGAAGGCGCACTTGAGGTTGCACTCGTTGGTGAGGCCAAGCCCGAGCGAAATGCCGGTATCCGGCTTAAGAGCCTTCGGAATGGTAGACGAAGGGGCCGGTTTGACGTTGCTCATTCATCTCCCCCCGATCCAGGCGTTGCACAGCTTGCCAAACAGTGCATGTAACGAGCAACGCCGAAGAATTCTTGCCGTTCGCCAAGCCTGCGTTCCAGAGCAAAGATTCGCTCGTACTCTGCCGATCGAGAAATCTGTGCCGGCAAGTAATCCGCGATAACGCGCACTCCCCTCCGAGCGTTGATTGCGAGTGACGCATCTTTCAGGATCGCTTCGAGAGCCTCAGGCGTGAACAAACGTACTCTGCCCCCGTATAGGGATTCTTGTCCCCACTCCGCAGTCAGGTTATGTTCCGCAGCGGCCAAATCGCCCGTTTGGAGAACCGCCTTCAGCACTTCACCCGCCTGATTGCGTACGAGGACGGACAGTATGGCCGACGAATCCCGCATTACACGTGCGGCGCCGCGCAACACGGCGTCCGGGTCATCGACATACTCCAAAAGGTTATGGCAAAGAATGATATCGAACGATCCCGTCTGAAAAATGTCCGCCAACTGGGCGGCGTCGCCGTGTTTGACCGTGATCTTGTCACTGACTCCGGCTTCGACGATCGTCCGTTCCGCCAGAGTCAGCATCGTCGCAGACGAATCGAGCAAGGTGACGTGAATACCGAGACGCGCCAGACGAACGGCGGCAGCTCCTGTTCCGCACCCGAGGTCGAGGGCGCGCGGCGAGTTGAGTCCCGCCGGTGCGGGCAGAAATTCCTGCAGGTTCGCAAAAGCCAGGTCTGCGCGTAGGCGGCCCTCGGGAGTCTCGAGATATGCGGCGTACCGGATCGCATCGTTCTCGAAACGGTTCTCGCCTGTGACCGATGTCTTCATGTGACTCTCAAGCGAAGTCGTTCCCCGACCCAGTCGCAAGTAAGAACCAAGTCGTAGACCAGAAGGATCAGAGTGCTACGGACCGCGCTCGTCGGACCCTTTCGGTACGCTCTCCGATTTGCTAGCTTAAATCATCAGAACGGGCGTTTTACAATGGCAGTTTATCCGAAGACGGACAAGTTCGCGCGCGTGACCATTCCTTCGGGTGGCGGCCTGGTTCGCAATATGGCGGCAACGGCCGACGGGCGGGTGTATATTGCTTGCAGCGGCGTGAACAAAGTTGGCGTAGTGGAACGCGTCCGCTAGGGTCCTTCCCTGCTGCACCGTCCTTCGTGCCGTGGAGGATGCGATGAACGCAACAGCCGCAAAACCCAAAGAACAACTCTGTCAGGCAGTTTCGCGTGTGGATGAACCCTGCGACCAAAACGCTCAGCAGCATTGCGCGCGCTGCGGTCAATGGTATTGCCGGGCTCATTTTCCTGACCCCGACTGGCACCCATGCGCACCGGAACAGGGTGCTGGCTGATTCGCTGCCGATTTCGCCACCGAATGGCCCATTGGCGATTGCACAGCAGCCGCCGCGTGAATTCTTGACGGGAGCGCGCACCTCCTTTAGCGTCGAAGGGTGCGGAGTGCGACCGCGCTCCGCCTGCGCGCCATGCGCAAATTATCCCAGCTGAGAGAATCCATTGGCCAACGCGATCATCACGCTTACAACTGACTACGGAACCAACGACCATCTGGTCGGAACGCTAAAGGGCGTAATTCTGAAGATCAATCCCGACGTAACCATCGTGGACATCACGCACAACGTCACGGCGTTTGATTTGTTCGACGGAGCCCTGGCGATTGGCTCGGCCTATTCCTACTTTCCTCCGAAGACGATCCACGTCGTGGTTGTGGATCCCGGTGTGGGAACCGAACGCCGTCCGTTGCTGGTCAGCGCCCAGAATCAGTATTTCATAGCGCCTGACAACGGCGTGCTGTCTATCATTTATGAACGCGAGAAAGACAGTCTTATCGTGCGCCACGCGAATGTCGAACACTACTACTTGCAGCCGGTAAGCAAGACCTTTCATGGACGAGACATCTTTGCCCCAGTTGCCTCCTGGCTCTCAAAAGGCTGGCAGACCCCAAGCATGGGGGATGAAATCAGCGACTATAAGAAGTTCTCGATTCCTCGCCCCAAAGAGGCGGATGGAGCCATGAAGGGCGCGGTCATGCGCACCGATGCGTTCGGCAATTTGATTACAAATTTTCGCGCGGAGGATTTGCCGGAATCGGCGCTGAACGGAGGCGCCATTCAGCTTCAGGTGGGGACCCATCAAGTGACCCGGCTGGTGGATACCTTTGCGCGCGGCAACAACGGGGAGCCTATCGCTTATGTGGGTTCGAGCGGATATCTCGAGATTGCTGTGAACAAGGCGAACGCGGCGCGCACCTTGAGCCTGGGCCGCGGTACTCCGGTGATCCTCACCAAATAGAGAGCCGTCATCATTCGATCGCACGTCTGAGTTTACACACGCGAAGAACAGTCAGCGGGAAAACTCCTGTGCGGCCATTTGCGAGCGCGTCCGTGGATCAAGCCAATCACGCCACGCATCACCGTGCAGATTGAACGAAAGCACCGCCATCATCACCGCCAACGCCGGGAACACGACCATGTGCCGCGCGTCGAAGAGATGGCAGCGCGCAGCGTGGATTCGGCAAGAATGGCTCCGGCAACGTCGATGGTAGCCTGCACAAGGACCGGCTAGAGAATGTTCGGCAGCAGGTGGCGAAACAGAGGATATAACGCCCCCCAGGCACAAGAGGAAAGCCGAGCGGACGATCCTGGCTTTCCTAGGCAGCGGCTGACGCCGGTTGCTTCCGCCTGTGCCAGTAACCCAGTGCCGCGAACAGAAGGATCGCAGGCACGCCGGTCAGTCCGCAAACGATAAAGAAAATGCCGTAGGCGTGAATGAGGCCGTGCGTGGTGCTCAGTCTTTCGACGGCAGCACCGGAAAATCCCTTCAAGATCTTTCCCAGCCAGGCATAGGTTGAACTCAAGAGCGCATACTGCGTGGCGGTGTATCCCAGATTGGTGAGACTCGACATGTAGGCAACAAGCGCGACGCCGGCAAAGCTGACGCCGAAGTTGTCCCCTGCCATGACCAGCGCGAAGAGAGGGATGCTCGTGCCCGCGTACGCGAGAGTGGCATACGCGGCAACCGCGACCGAATGCAGAATGCCGCCGATGACGAGCGCGCGCATGTGGCCGAGCTTCAGCGAGCAGAATCCGCCCACTGCGATGCCTGCAAACGTAGCGATGAGTCCGATGGAGCCGCGCACCGCTCCGACCGTTTGCTTCGAAAGACCGAGGTCATGGTAATAGGGATTCGACATCGGACCCATGACGAAGTCCGGCACCCGGTAGAGGCTGATTGCCGCTAACATCACAAGCGCGAGCCAGCCATGCGCACGGAAGAAAGCGATGAACGGTCCGATAACAGCGTCGAAGAAACCGCGCGGCGTCGAAAGTGGCGCTTCGCGCTTTTTTTCATCCATCACGGCATCCGCGCGCTCCGGTTCCTTCGCAAACCAGGTGGCGATCACTCCAACGGCCATACATGCGCCGTAGATACGGTAGGACATGCGCCAGCCCACGGCCGCTGCCACGATGAGGATAACGGAATCCGTAGTCAGGAGCGCCAAGCGGTAGCTGAACTGATAGGCAGACGCGAGGAGGCCTTGTTCTTCTCCGTCGTCTGCCGATTCAATTCGCCAGGCATCAACCACAATGTCCTGTGTCGATGAGGCAAACGCGACGACGAGCGCAAAAGCGCCAAGCCGGGCGAGCCCGGCTTTCGTGCCAGTTCCGCCCATGGCAAACAGCGCCAGCCCGACGACGATCTGCGAGAACATCATCCATCCGCGGCGATGTCCAAGCCGTTTAAACAACGGCAAGTCGACGCGATCCATCAAGGGCGCCCACAGAAACTTCAGCGAATAGGCAATGCCCACCCAGGAAAGAAACCCGATGGCCGTCAGGGAGGTGTGTTCATCGCGCAGCCAGTAGCCTAACGTATTGCCGACCAGAAAAAACGGAAGGCCTGAAGAAAACCCGAGCAACAACATCGCCAGCGTTTTGGGCCGCAGGTAATCGGCGATCCGGCGCTTGTGCGGACTCACGCCTTCATTGTCTACCAGGGGGCGGGAAGGGCGAGGAGGATTCGTCTGAGGATGTAGCGGGTCATTAAACCCCTTAAGAGTCTCCCCCGGAAGATTTGGGATCTTTTGCAAATTGGAGCATAGCATCGGCGTTCGAAGGCGTTGCCTCTGTTACGGGGGGGCGGACGCGCTGAATCTTCACCCGCGCGACGCGCTTCCCGTCCATTTCCACGACCGAGAAGCGAAAGTTGCCATACTCAAAGCTTTCTCCCCCCTTTGGTATGAAACCCAATTGGTCGAGTACGAAACCACCCACGGTCGCGTAAGCCGGATCGTCTGGCAAGCTGATATTGTATTGCGTGTCCAGGTCGCGCACATTCAAGGCGGCATCAAAAATCAGTGCGCCATCCGCGAGCGTGAGTGGCCGCTCGACAACGTCAAACTCGTCGTGAATCTCTCCCACCATTTGTTCGAGGATGTCTTCCATGGTCACCAAACCGAGGATGCTGCCAAATTCGTCCACCACCAGGGCCATGCCGACGTGGTGGGTGCGCAACTCGAGAAGCAGTTCGCTGGCGGGCTTGGTCTCGGGCACGATTAGCACTTCGCGTAAAACGCGTCGCAAATCGAAAGGCGGCGGTGAAAGGTTTTCTTCGAGGCGGCGTTCGCGATCGAGGAGGATCCATATCATGTCCTTGATATGCACGAAGCCGAGGATGTGGTCTGCCGTGCCGCGGTAAACAGGGATCCGCGAACGCTGCGTTGTTGCGAAAACTCGCATCACTTCGTCCAGGCTGGATTCCACGGGAAGCGTGTGTATGTCCGGACGCGGAACCATAATCTCCCGCACCTGGATCTGCGCGAGTTCCATGGCGCTCAGTATAAATTTTTCCTCGCCGGGTGCTATCAATCCGCGTTCGCGGGCCTGCTGAATTTGGATCTGGAGCTCTTCGGTCGAATGCGCGACACCGTGAACCTGCGCTGAAGTGACTCCCAAAGCCTTCACAATGGCGCCTGATATCCCATCGAGCAAATGAATCGCCCAGTGAAAGGTGTTCAGGAACCAATGGAACGGCAGGGCAACCAGCAATGCCACACGCTCGGCACGCGCTAGACTGAGCGTCTTGGGAACCAATTCCCCGATTACGACGTGCAAAGCGCTCAAGAGTGCGAATGCACATGCCAGCGCTATGGCATGGGCAAACAGCGCGGTATGCGCTCCCAGACCTCTGGGCCAAATCGCCTGAATCATTTTCGCAAACGTCGCCTCCCCAAGCGCGCCAATCGCCAAACTGGTGAGGGTAATGCCGAGCTGCACGCCTGAAACGACGCGATGCAAATCACCGAGGAGTGCTTCAACCACGCGCGCCCGGGCATTCCCCTTCGCCACCAACTGCCGGACACGTGACAACCGGACCGCGACGAGGGAAAACTCCGTCGCTGCAAAAAAGCCATTCAGCGCAACCAAAGCCAGGACGCCAATCAGGCGCACTGCCAACATAGGCGGATTCTTTCTCCCTGCGGCATTGTAGCAGCATGGTGTTCGCCCCATGCGTCCTCGTTCGGAATCATCACTAACGCTCGGTTGCAGACCCGCCGCGGGTCCTCTACACTCAATTTTTGCCTAAATCGGGTGGGAGTAAACTTGCGCGCCATTCTTCGGGTTTTCTACTGGATCTTCGCCATTCTCGTAATTGCAACAGCCGCCTCAGCGTGGTGGTATGTCTACCGCCCTCTGCCGCAGATTGACGGCAGCGCTTCCCTGCCCGGTCTCGAGCACGAGGTCACCGTCGAACGTGACCTCTGGGGCGTCCCCCACATTCGTGCCGCGTCGGTGGAAGACCTCGCGGAGGCCCAGGGCTACGTCATGGCGCAGGACCGCCTGTGGCAGATGGATTTGCTCCGCCGCGTTGCCCGAGGGCAGCTTTCTGAAATCCTGGGCCCCAAGACGCTTCTCATCGACAAGGAGTTTCGAACGAATGGCTTCGCTCGCGCCGCGGAGCGTGACGCCACGCTTCTCGATCCCGAATCTCGCAAGATGATGGAAGCGTATGCCCGCGGCGTGAACCAATTCATCGGGCAGCACAAAAAGAGTCTCCCGCTAGAATTTTCACTCTTACGATACGAGCCCAGTCCCTGGCAGCCCTCCGATACTCTGACGATTTCCGCCTATATGTATCGAACTCTTACGGACACCTGGGAGAGAGAGTTGAATCGCGCCAAAGTTGTGGAACGCGCTGGCGCCGATCGTGCGAAGGATCTCTTCTCCGAAGAAGCAGTGATGGACCATTTCGTCGTCGGTGATCCCAAGGTGATCGATGATGGCTCGCAACGTTCCGCAGCCGGCGCCGACGATGAAGATGATGACGACGACATGCACCCCGATACCGTGCTGAAAGCTGGCCGCGGAGCTTCGGACGGCATTCTGACGCGGGAGAACGATCCCGACCTTACCACTGCTCTCTCGCGGTCCATTCAAGAATTTCTGCAGGAATCAAAAAACGAGATTCGCCAGGGCCTCGGCAGCAACAACTGGGTCGTGAGTGGCGCACACACCGCCACCGGAAAGCCCTTGCTCGCCAATGACACTCATCTCGAGCTCTCCATTCCGTCCATCTGGTACCAAATTCATCTCACCGCACCGGGCTGGAACGTCAAAGGCTTCACCCTGCCCGGCGCGCCGATGATCATCATCGGCCACAACGACCACATCGCCTGGGGCCTCACCAATAACGGCGCCGACGTTCAGGATCTTTACCTCGAGACGTTCAATCCAGCATCGCCAGATGAATATCGAGTAAAGGGCGCGTGGACAAAGGCGCAGATCATCGACGAGACGATCCTCATCAAAAGCCAGCCGGACGAACACTTGAAGATTAGCGTGACGCGACACGGCCCCGTCGTTCATCGCGAGGGAGATAAAGCCTACGCACTGCGCTGGACCGCCACGGAACCCGGCGGGCTCGCCAACAGCTACAACGGTCTGGGCAAAGCGCGCAACTGGAAAGAATTTCGCGAAATCATGAAGCGCGTCTGGGGACCGGGTCAGAACGCGGTCTATGCCGATGTCGAGGGCAATATCGGATACATTATGGCCGCGCGAGTGCCGATTCGAAAGAAGGGACACGGCGAAGTCCCCGTCCCGGGAGAGACAGACGACTACGAATGGACCGGCTATATTCCCTTCGACCAGCTCCCCCAGGCTTTGAATCCCGCGAGCGGCCTAATCGCCACTGCCAATGCTCGCGTGGTCGGGCCAAATTACAAGCCTTACCTAACCGACCGCTGGGGCGATCCCTACCGCACCGCCCGCATCTACGACCTACTTCACGACCGGCATGATTTACGTCCTGAAGACATGTTGAAAGTTCAGACTGACACATACAGCTACCCCCACGTCTTCCTCGCCGATCAATTGCTGGCCGCTGCGAAGACGGTGAGTCCACACGACCCACGCGCCAAAAAACTGATCGATGGCTTGAAGGATTGGAATGGGATTGCGGATGCCGACTCGCCGGAAGTCTCCTTCTTGCACGCCGCGCGCCGGGCAGCCATCGATCTCCTGCTCGAGCCATTCCTTGGGAAAGACACGAATCTCTATGGGTGGCGGAGCATGACATTTCTCCAAAAGATTTTGACCGGCCGGCCCGCAAAATGGCTGCCTTCTGCCTACAAAAACTATGACGAGTTGCTCGTGGCCGCTGCGGACCGCGCCGTCGACAGTCTGGCCAATCAAAGCAAGAGCCAGCGCGTCGAGGATTGGGCCTGGAAGCGCTTCAATTCGCTCGACATGTTTCATCCCCTTGGCCACGAAGGACTGCTGAAACGCTTCCTAAGCATCACCGATAAGCCGCAGTCTGGAACGGAGTACAGCGTGCGCGCGGCCAGAAAGACTCACGGCCCCGCTATGCGCTTCGTGGCAAACCCTGGAAACTGGGATGAATCCATTTTGCTGATTACCGCCGGTCAATCCGGCCAGCCGGGCAGCAGTCATTACTCCGATCAGTTTTCGTTTTGGTACGAAGGCAAGCCTGTCTTTGGGTCGTTCAGCGACGCTGCCGAGGCGAAAGAGCGAAAGCACACGCTCACGCTCAAACCGGGTTCTTGATCCCGTCCAGCCCTTATGCCTGAACTCCCGGAAGTGGAAGCGGTCGTTCGCACGCTCCGTCCCCTCGCCCAGGGTCGGCGAATCCGTTGCGTCCGCGTCTTTCACCCTATCGCCACGAAGCCGCAACCCGCTTCGCGCGTCGCCCTTGAGGCCCAGGGTCGCCGCATTCGCATCGTGGATCGCAAAGGCAAGTATGTGCTTCTCGTCTTGGACCGCGGGTTGCTGACAATGCATTTTCGGCTCGATGGCCAGCTCCTATGGTTTTCCAATGGCCAAGAACTTCTGAAACTTGCCAACCAGGGTGAAACCGGTGTTCACGTGGACGTTGCCTTCGAACTTGACCACGGTATCCTCGGATTCGCTGATCGCCGCCACTTCGGCCGCGTTCACGTCTGGGAATCCGCCAAGCATTGCCCCGGGCTTCGCGTGATGGGCATCGACCCCCTCTCGCGAGACTTCGCCCCCAGCCGCTTTACCCAATTGCTCGCTGGTTCAAGGCGCCCCTTGAAGGATTTCCTGCTGGATCAAACGCGCGTCGCGGGGATTGGTAACATCTACTCTTGCGAATCGCTGTGGCACGCTCGCCTCGACCCTCGCCGCCGCGCCAACACCTTGAAACCGCAGGAAGCGCGCCGCTTGCACAAAGCAATTGTGTCCGTTCTCGCGCGTGCCTTAGAATGCTGTCTGCATCCGGCGCCCGACTTTCGCGATCCGGAGTGGTGGTTCCAGGGGTTGGAAAATATTCTTCGCGCCTACGGCCGCGATGGAAAACCCTGCCGCCGCTGCGGCCAGCCGATCCGGCGCATTGCGCAGGGCGGCCGGTCAACTTACTTTTGTGGGCGCTGCCAGCAATAGGTGCCTCTAAAGGATACGGGCGATCGCGTGAATTCACCTGCTCCCAAGAAACCCGAACCGCCGAAAAAGCCCGATTTTGAGCGCTCGCTTGCTCGCCTGGAAGAAGTCGTCCGCCGCCTCGAAAGCCCGCAACTCTCTTTGGACGACGCCATGAAGCTGTTCGAAGAGGGCGTCGCCCTTTCACGCGAGTGCCAGAAACAACTGGAAGAGGCAGAGGGGCGAGTGGAAATCCTCCTGAAGAAAGCCGATGGCAAGCTTGCCGCCGAGCCGTTCGATCCCGAGCGGGAGGCCGAATCGTGACGCGCCACGGCAGCCCGCGGCGCGCCAATTCCCTGCAGCAATGAAACTTCCCCCATTCTTCGAAGAAGACCGCCTGACCGTCGATGCCGCTCTCGAACGGCTCCTGCCGGCCGAGACCGCACCACCCTCTTCCATCCATACGGCAATGCGTTACAGCGTCTTCGCCGGAGGAAAGCGGATCCGCCCCATTCTTTGTCTCGAGACGGCGCGCATCTTCGCCGGCGATGTGACACCAGCGCTTCATCCCGCTTGCGCCATCGAGTTCATCCACACCTATTCCTTGATCCACGATGATTTGCCGGCGCTGGACAACGATGACCTCCGCCGCGGCAAACCGACTTGCCATAAGAAATTCGGCGAAGCCATCGCCATCCTCGCTGGCGACGCTCTCCTGACGCTGGCCTTCGAAACCATCGGTGCAACGCCCGCCGCAGCGGAGCGCCGCGCTGCCATCCTCACAGAAGTTGCGTCCGCCGCCGGCACCATCAATGGAATGGTTGGCGGCCAGGTCGCTGACATCGAAGCCGAAGGCAAGCCCATCGATCCGCAAATGCTGGAGTATATTCATCGTTCGAAAACCGCCGCCCTGATTCGTGCTTCCATCACAGCCGGTGCCTTATGCGCAGGTGCCGGCTCTGAAGATGTCGCGCGCCTGCGGCGATTCGGCGAGACCATCGGCTGGGCTTTTCAGGTCACCGACGACATTCTTGACGTCGAGGAGTCCTCTGCCGCGCTTGGTAAAACTGCGGGAAAGGACATGGCGCAGCAAAAGGCAACCTATCCTGCCGTGTACGGACTCGAGCGCTCTCACCAGATTGCCAATGATCTGGCCACCAAAGCCATTGCTGAACTCGCGCCATACACCGGCCGCGCCGCGCGCCTCCGTGAGATCGCGGAATTCCTCGTGCTTCGCCGCGCTTGATCGTTCGAACGCCTTATGAAACCAAAGGCAAGCCGCAAACGCCTCGATCTTCTTCTCGTCGAGCGAGGCTGCGCCGGCTCTCCTCAGAAAGCCATGGCTATGATTCTCGCCGGTGAAGTTCAGGTGGACGGCCAACGAGCGGAAAAGGCAGGTATGCCCATTGCGGAAGACGCGCACATCGAAATCATCAGCCGGCTACAAAAGTTTGTTAGCCGCGGTGGAGCGAAGCTCGAAGGCGCGTTGGAAGACTTTGCAATCGAGCCTGCCGGGTGCGTTTGCTTGGATATCGGCGCTTCGAACGGCGGTTTCACGGATTGTTTGCTCCAGCACGGCGCGGCGCGCGTTTACGCTGTTGACGTTAACGTGGAACAGCTTGACTGGAAGCTGCGCCAGGATTCTCGCGTTATTCCGGTCGAGCGAAATGCACGCGAACTGCGTGTGGATGACCTTCCGGAAAGCGTCGACATCGTCGCGATTGATGTTTCTTTCATCTCCGTCCGCAAGGTAATTGCCCCCGCAATGGCGATGGCAAAACCCCGCGCCAACTTTCTCGTCCTCGTCAAGCCGCAATTCGAATTGCGCCGCCAGGACATTGGCCCCGGCGGAATCGTAAAAGACCAGATTCTCCACGATAAGGCGATCCTGACCGTTCGCGAATGCGTTGCATCCGTTGGTCTGGAATTCCTCGGAGTCCGCCCCAGTCATCTCCTGGGAGCCGAAGGCAATCAGGAGTATTTTCTCCACGCACGCAAAAAGACCCTGGAGTAGAATCGCAGACGCACATGCGCCCCGCACAAACTTTTCAAACTATCGGCATCATCTCTCGCCCACGCCGTTCGAACCTCGCCGTTGTTGTTCCGCCATTGCTGAAATGGCTTGAAGCGCACGGCATACAAACGCTCTTTGACGAAGAGACGGCTCACTGTTTGCCGGACGGTTCGAAAGGTGAGACTCGCCAGCGCGTGGCCGACGCCTCGCAACTTCTGCTCGTGCTTGGGGGTGACGGCACCATGCTTGCTGCCGCGCGTTTGGCCGCTCCGCGCGGGATTCCCATCCTGCCCGTCAATATGGGCAGTCTGGGCTTCCTTACCAGCTTCACTCTGGAAGAGCTGCATCCGGCCCTTGACGACACGCTGGAGGGCCGTTTTTCGCTGAGCGAACGCGTCATGATCAGCGTCGAGCTCGAGCGCGCCGGCAAAGTGATCGATAGTCAGCGCGTTCTGAACGAAGTGGTGATCAATAAAGGCGCGCTCGCTCGCATGATCGAGCTTGAGCTCATCATTGACGGCGATTTTGTCTGCCGCTACCGCGCTGACGGCCTGATCGTAGCCAGCCCCACCGGCTCAACCGCCTATTCCCTCTCCGCTGGCGGACCTATCGTGCATCCCGCCGTGGAATCCTTTGTGATCACTCCCATCTGCCCGCACACCCTGAGTGACCGCCCACTTGTAGTCCAGGACTCCTCTTTTATCGAGATGACTCTCTCCGGGAACACCGAGTCCGTTTTTCTGACCCTCGATGGCCAGCGCGGTATCCCCTTGCAACCAACGGATCTCGTCCGCATCTCCCGCGCGAAAGAGCTGCTGAAGCTCATTCAGCCGCCAAAGAAATCGTATTTTGAGATTCTACGCAACAAGCTGAAATGGGGCGAAGTGTAGCTCTTCGGTTACGCCATAATTCTCGATGCTGGCCAAACCTACCCGAGAACGTCCGTGCGCAGCAAATCGTTCTGCGTTTCACGCCGGCGAATCAGCCGAAAGTGCTTGCCTTCGACCAAAACTTCAGCTGGACGGCATCGCGCATTGTAGTTCGAAGCCTGCGACATTCCATACGCTCCCGCGGCCCAAATCGCAAGCAGGTCACCGGCCCGCACTTCGCCGAGCGGCCAATCCAGCAAAAAGCGATCGCCCGTCTCGCAAACCGGCCCAACAATATCTACACGTTTGCGGCCGGCGTCCTTTTCCTTCCCTTCCCGCATTATTTTCGTAATGGGGTGGATCGCCCCGTAAAGAGCTGGCCGCATTAGGTCGTTCATCGCCGAGTCTACAACCACAAACGTCTTTCCGCGATTCGTTTTGGTATACACGACTCGCGTCAAGAGAACCCCGGCCGGAGCGATGATCGAACGCCCAGGCTCCAGCAAAAGGTGCAAGTCAAGTTTGCGCACCATTTGTGAAATCAGTCGCGCGTACTCCCTCCGTGTCGGCGGCTGCTCGTCCGAATATCGCACTCCGAGCCCGCCCCCGACATCCAGGTACCGCAGATCGATTTGCGCGCGCCGCAGCTCTCCGGCAAATCCAACCAGCCGCCCCAACGCGCGGCGAAATGGAACGAGCGTTGTAATCTGCGAGCCGATATGCGCACTGATTCCCCGCCAGCGGATCCATTTCGAATCCCGGTGCGCAAGGTAAAGCCGTTTCGCCTCAGACCAGTCCAAGCCAAACTTGTGTTCGTGACGCCCGGTTGCAATGTGCGGATGGCCGCCGGCTTGCACATCGGGATTCACCCGAATCGCCGCCGCAGGCGGCCTGCCTCCCCGTCCGGCCAGTCGCGCCGCCTCCTCTACCAGAATGTCGAGTTCCGCTTCGGATTCAGCGTTGAAAAGCAGAATTCCCGCGTGTCCTCTTCTCCCGCGAGCTTGATAGTTCAGAGCTTCACGAATTTCGTTTCGGTCCTTGCCGACTCCGGAGAAAACGATGCGCTCGCCGCGCACGCCGATGCGCTGCAAGTAGTGGAGCTCCCCGCCCGATACAATGTCAAAACCGCTTCCTAGTTTGGCAAGATGATCCAGGATGGACAGGTTCCCATTGGACTTTACGGCAAAACACAACATGTGCGGCAGCGCGCCAAGCCCTCTGTGAAGTTCCTCATAAGCATCACTAATTGCGGCGCGGCTATATACATAGGTTGGCGTACCAAACTTCCGTGCAACGAATTCCAGCGGCACTCTTTCGCACACCACTTCTTCGCCGCTCGCACTCCGCGCACTCCTCTTCTCCCACCCGAAGTGCGGCGTGAAAGAAGCCGGATCCACATATTTGAGCTTGCGTGAAGATGAGTTACTCGAATGGCTCATCGGACTTTTGCGACCACCAGGGTCCGGTCGTCCGAAAGCGGGGCGTTCTGCGTGAACCAATCCACTTCACGCAGAACCACGTCGGCAATTTCCGTCGCGGACGCTTCATGGTGCTGTTCGATCAGCTTCATAAGCCGCGTCGTTCCGAAGAACTGGCTTTCGCTGTTCATGGTCTCCGCGATTCCGTCCGAGTGGAATACGAGAATATTTCCGGACTCCAGCGTGACGGACCATTCGTCGTAAGTCACTTCCTCGAAAATTCCCAGCGGAAATCCCGTCAATTCAATCTTCCCGCAGTGTCCGTCTTTGTATAGCAACGGCTGCGATTGCCCGGCGTTCGCCACTCGCAGCTTCTGCCGTCCCTTTTGCCAGGTGGCAAAGCACGCCGTCATGAATCGCCCTTCGATGCGCCGCTCACCCACCAATTGGTTCATTTGCTTCAACATTTCTGCAGGTTGCAGTTTTTGCGGCGCCAGGCTCCGCATGATTCCGATGGCCACCGCGCCATAGAGCGCCGCAGCCGTCCCTTTGCCGCTCACGTCTCCCAGCGCAATCCCCAATTGCTGCGGTCCGTAACGCAGAAACTCGTAGAGGTCGCCGCACACTTCCCGCGCGGAAAGATACCGGGCGGCCATCTCCAGTCCGAAGTCTTCCGTGGGAACTGGCCGCAGCAGCGCGCCCTGAATTCTTTTCGCCGCCTGCAAATCCCGCTCCAGCCTCGCCTCGTCTCGCGCCAGTTGCTCGTAGAGCCGCGCATTTTCCAGAGAAACAGCGAGGTTCGCAGCCAGGATCGAAAGCGTCTGCACGTGATCCTCGGTAAAATAATTCAGTTGCGGGCTTTCCAAATCCAGCACGCCGATCACTTTTCCTTTGTGCATCATGGGAATCGCCAGTTCCGATCGCGTCTCCGGGTTCACCATCAGGTAGCGCGGATCGACGGTCACGTCCGGAACAACGACCGGCTCCTTCAACGTCGCTGCCGCCCCAACGATGCCTTCGCTCGCGTTCGCGCGTAATTTTCCCTGCACGCGATGGCCATGCTTCACGTCCACCCGGTGCCGGAAAATCTTTTGCTCTTCGTCATAAAGCATGATGCTCAGGATCTGGTAATCAATCACCCGCTTGGTCTGTTCTGCCGCGCGGCGCAGAAGCTCTTCGACCTCCAGGATCGCGCCGGTTTCGCGGCCCACTTCGCTCAAAAGTAACAGCGTGTCCGCCTGCGTCCGCACCTTTTGAAACAGCCGCGCGTTTTCAATGGCCACTGCCAGCCGGCTGGCCAGCAGCGTCAATATATTCTGCTGGTCGCGGGTAAAATAATCGAGCTGGCCGCTCTGAATATCTAGCACGCCGACGCACTTTCCCTGCAGCATCAACGGCACCGCCAGCTCCGAACGCACGCTGTCGATGGCATTGATGTATCGCGGGTCCTTGGAAGTGTCGCTGACGCGCACCGAGTGGCCCGTGGCCGCCGCGGTTCCGGTAATTCCCTGCCCCAGGGGAACCCGCAAATTGTCCGCCAACTCGCGCGGATACCCGATCGCAAAACGGTGCCGCAGATAACTTCCGTCCCCTTCGATCATCAGCACGCCAAAGATTTCATAATCGATGTGCCGTTTGATCAAGGCCGCCGTTCGCGCCAGAACCTCGTCCAAATCCAGCGAGGCGTTCACTTCCTCGCCGATTTCCGCAAGCGTCGAAAGGACCTCGGCGGAAACCTCTGCGCCACCATTCAACGCGGTTGCTGTAGCGTGTTCATCTGTTGGATTCATGAAGTATTTATTATAGCAGGCGGCCAATCGTAAGCCCTGTGAAGGCCGCGCATCGACGTGAATTCTTATTGTTTTCTAATCCGGCGGCTGATTCTCACGCATCCGAATGAGGGCGGCCTGTAGGGCCCGCCTTCTGGGGCGGGTCGCTCTTGTGTCTTTTTCTCTCGCCCTATTATCGATGGTTAGCTCAACGCGAGCTCAATCTTCCGCGGGTTTCTTCTTCAACCCAGGGCCAAGCAATAGCACACCAACGTAGGGCAGGTTTCTGTATCGCTCTGCATAATCCAGCCCATAACCGACCACAAA
>DATNLB010000737.1:0-14942 GCA_035603095.1 Candidatus Acidiferrales bacterium | reverse complement strand
ACACTCGCTTTGGCCGGAGCCGGGAGCACAGTTGGAAGTAGGTACGCTTGCGGATCGAGGATCAGCCGACCACCCTACGAGACGGCAGAGCGATGCGAGGCGACGGCTCGCCACTTCCCGTTCTGCTTGATGAAGGTGTCGGTGAAAATTATCTTGGGGGTGAGCGGCTGGCCTTTGAAGTTTCCAGCTTGCGCGGCGGCGCCAATCACAACTGCCGCATCACCGTAAACGTGCACCTGCATGTCTGAAAGTTTTATAGACGCAATGTGCAGATCGCCGGATTTCAAAACGGTAAGAACGCCTTGCTTGTCGCTGCGCTGACTGTGCTCATCGGTGTCCACGTAGGTATCAACGAAGATGGAATCCAAGGCCGCGGTGTCGGACTTCACCAGAGCGTCTACCCATTTGTTTTCAAGATCGATGAGCGCCTGCGTGGTGACGCGGGTTTCCTGCGCTGGCCGGCCCTTCGGCGTTTGTGCAGGGGTGAGAAAAGCCAGGCCTAGCAGCAGGACAGCGATTGTAGATTTCATAAGCACCCCTCCCGACGCGGATTGTGTGCTCGACGCCGGCCGCCAGTCAAGGTTGGTGCCGGTGGCAGATAGCGAAGATGAAGATAGCGACGTCCCGACCAGGGCCGGATAAATGCTGGCGCCGCTACAATCAGAATCACCGGTCTAAAGTCCGGCCACTACGATGGCGAAGCGGGGAGAGAAAGGCGGCCGGCTCCGTTCGGTCCCGTAAAACCATACGGGACGGAAAATACGCGAATGACGGGGCGAGTTCTATGCGGCCGCTACTTGAGAGAAGAAGGAGAAGAAAAAATCCCCACCCTTTCCGACGGGAATCGGAAAGGACGGGGCATCCACAGATTTGACCTGAATTCCGAAGATGGACACATACCAAACGCCCTTAGCGGTGAGTTGATCTCCCTGACTTCTGAAGGGGAAATGGATGGGACAAAATCCGGGAATTACATACTTCATTCTCCGCCACTCACTTGGGGCTTTCGACTGGGGCGCGCCCAATCATCTTGCCTCCTAAATATCCCGTACAGACCCACCGCAACCGATGCGAGCCTGGGCCTGCGACACTACTATGCTAAACCTGCCCCAGCGTCCCATTGATCGCTGGCTGCTGCCCTTGCGGGAAGTTGTACCAGTAGTAGAAATATCGTTGAGCAGAGCGATACTGGTACGTAGTGGTGGTGGTTGTCACGGACCATCCGGTGCAAAAAAAGCTGTCGGTCTCCGTCACAGTCCTGCGGTCCACAGCGGTATATACCGTGTGACCCGATGTACCAGTTATATTGCAACCACTCAGCATCATCGTGGGAAAGTTGGAGTCGTACAGGCCGCTCGCATAATGATGGACCTCACCACACCAGACATTGGAGCCGTCTGGACCCGAGCCGCATACGCTGGACGGTGGCGCTTGCCCGTCGAATGCGGTGAGCGAATGAACGTTATAGGTGGTGTTAAGGGTAGTGTTGGTCTGCCAGTTGAGCGTGAAGGTGTGCTGTTCCGGCGGATTCTGCGCCCTGAGCGGAAGAACTGCTAAGGCGAGTGTTGCGAGAAATGCGGGGACTGATTTTCTCATTTTATTCTCCTTTTTGAACTTGGGCCTCCTGGTGAAAGAACCTCATCGGGTAATGAAGAACATAATTCCGCAAAATCCGACATCCGCGAAGTTGGATTTCCACAGGGAAAGTCATTCAAAAGGGGAAGGATAACCTCCGGGTCTTGAGTCGGTGTTCGGGTCTTCGTGCAATAAAACGGAGGCCTAGTATCTCCCCTTAGCACTACCCAACTTCGGAATTCATGTTTAATGGAAGGCCCGATGCGTGATCGATCGGGCCTTCCGGGTTTTTTGGCAGAGCCGGGACAGCTACCTTGCGGAGGTGGCCGCCATGGCTTTGGCTCTGTTGACGAGCTGAGGGACGACGCCGAGCTGCTGCATGAGGCCCAGAGCGTCCCAGTTGACATAGCCTTCCACGATCTTGCCGTTCGAGACACGAGCGACGGTCAGACCGGTGATGGTGATGTGCTTCCCGGTTGGCGCAATGCCGTTGAGATCACCTTTATGGGTGCCTCGGCAGGACCAGCGGGTCATGACTGTTTCGCCTTCGGCAATGACATCCTCGATGGTCAAATGAAGGTCGGGGAAGGCAGTGCGATAGAGAGCCGCTCGCTTCTTTTCACTGTCGGGGCCGCGGCCAAAATCGGGCGTCGAAGGGTCATAGTGAGCGTAGTTGGGGGCAAAAAGCTCGTCGGCCACCAACAGATTGCCATTGTTCCAGAGTTCGGTGAACAAACGACGGACGATAGCTTTATTATGTTCAGACATTTAGTGTTCTCCTCAGAAATACAAAAACGGTCCTCGCATGAAGCGAGTCGAGCTCGGGTATTGTGTTTGGAACCACTACGGTCTTGGGCGTGTAGCGCAGCACGTCGGGCAGAAGGTCAGGTCCCGCGGGAGCGGAGAGAAACGAGCCGAGGACGAACTGCCCTCTTGGCGCTCGATGCGGAGCTTAACGGTAAAAGAAACTGCCCTGGGTCTGCGGAGCGGGAGTTTCGCCCGAAAGGGCGGAACCACGACATGATGGTGGTCTACGCGGACGTGGGTGTCAAGGTTAATCGACGGACTCTTCTGTGCAAAAGAAGCGGCGGGGATGGGGAAATCTGCGAGATTGAAGAGCCGTTCACAAGGGCGGGCCTGTGCGTGGGGGTGGGAGAAGGCGGCTGCTACAAGATTTGAGAAGTAAGATGGCGAAATAAAGTCGCGGATACAAGCTACAAGCAAAATCACCGGTCTGAAGGCCGGCCACTACAGAACAAAGGGAAGAAAGGTCGGCGCCCGGCTACGGAGCCTTGGCGGCAGGGACGCCGAGATCGGCGATGTTGTCGCCCTTTTTGAGGGAAGGGACGGCGTTGACGTGGAGGACGACGGCGGAGACGGGAGCGCGGGGCTCGGCGATGAGTTTGCCGGTGTAGTCGGTGATGGCGCCGAGTTTCATGCCCGCGGAGACGTAGGTGCCGCGCTTGACGAGGGGATACCAGATACCAGGGCCGTCGGCGAGGACATCAACGAGTTTTTCAATCCAGACGGGATTTTCGATAGGATGCGGATCGCCAGGGAGCATCTTCAGGGCGCGCATGGTGCTGAGAGTGCCGTTGACGAGGAGAGCGAGGTCGTCGGACTCGACGGTGCCGGCGTGGCCGGCTTCGACGACGATGGACGGTTTGCCGCGGACGGAAGCGGTGTTATCGAGATAGCGAGTGGCCGCGGGATCGGTGGGGCGTTCGCGCCAGATGATGATGTGATCGAGGCCGAAGGCGAGGACCATTTCCTTGGAGGTGCGGTCCTGCGCTTCGCGGCCGGTGGGGCCCCAGTAGGCGTAAGGGCGGAGGCTCTCGTCGAGGTCGCCGCCGTGGTAGTCGATGAGGTAGTCGCAGCGGTCGACGATTTCCTTTGTGATGAGGAACGAAGCGCGCTCGGTTTGCGTGCCGTCGGCTTTGCCGGGATAGAAGCGGTTCATGCTTTTGTTGTCGATGGGATTGACGTGTGGGACTTTCTGCTCGAAGGATTGGATATTGATGAGCGGAACGAGGATGACGATGCCGGTGACTTGTGCGGGATCGAGGGCGGCGATGAGTTTTTCGATGGCGATGATGGAGACGTATTCGGTGCCGTGGGCGCCGGAGATGAGGGCGAGGACTTTGCCGGGCTTTGCACCGTTCACAACAACGACGGGAATGCTGGTGGCGGCGTCGACGCCAGCGGGGACTTCGAGATAGCCGGTGGCTTTTTGGCCCGGGGCGGCGGTGGCGGTGCCGACGTTGAAGGGGGATTGGCCGAACGAGGAAAGACAAAGTACCGGCGAGAAAAGGGCGGTTGCAAGAATCGCATAACGAAGCCGCATCATTCACCTCCGCGAGGGATGAGAGGATAGCGCGGTCAAAACAGTTGAAGCAATGCCAAGATGAAAAGGCTCAGGGATTTAACACAGAGGGCACAGAGAACGCAGGGAGAGAGGGCGCTGAGGCGACACGAAAGTACGGTTAGCGAGACAGGAAAAAATTTCGCCCGGGTGCATTTTTCCCTTGCATGCGGAGACGGCTCTTGTATCCTGCACATGCGAACTCGCTTTACCGCAGCGGCGCGAGCGAGTTTCGTTTAGGAGGACGAGAGTAAAAATTGAGTTCTATATCGCTTCCGGCCCAGCTACCTTCCCGCGCAATCGCAACAGCGAAAAAAAGAGTCACCAAGCTGACGCTCTGGCCGCTTGTGGCCGCCACCTTCTTCATGGTGTCCGGCGGCACGTATGGGACGGAAGAGATCATTCACGGCGCGGGCTACGGCCACGGGATTTTGATTTTGTTTTTCCTGCCAGTGCTGTGGTGCCTGCCGACAGCGTTCATGATCGGGGAACTTTCGAGCGCACTACCGCAAGAGGGCGGCTACTACGCGTGGGTGCGCCGCGGCTTGGGAAATTTCTGGGGCTTTCAGGAAGCGTGGCTCTCGCTGGCGGCAAGCATCTTTGACATGGCCATCTACCCGACGCTGTTTGTTTTCTACTTGAAGCAGATGTCGCCGTGGTTTGGTCTTGGGAATCATGGAATCTACGCCGGGCTCTTCGTGGTGGTGACCTGCGCGGTGCTGAATCTCGCGGGAATTCGCGTCGTGGGAATTACCTCGTTGTGGCTTTTCTTTCTGCTGTCGGCGCCGTTCGCGCTGATCGTGGTGATGGCGCCGCTCAAAATGGGAACGCTGGCGGAAGCCCCTAGCGCGCCGGCCGCCACGGGGCTGGGTTTGCTCGGCGGAATGCTGGTGGCCATGTGGAACTACATGGGATGGGATAACGCCTCGACGATTGCGCAGGAAGTCGAGCGGCCGCAAAGGACTTATCCGAAGGCCATGATTGCAGCGGTGGTGCTGGTGGCGCTTAGTTACGTGCTCCCGTTCCTGGCGGTGTATTTCGCGGGCATTCCGGCCTCGGCGTTCGGGAGTGACGGCGCTTGGGCGGGAGTGGGGGGGCTCGTTGGCGGAAAGATCCTGGGATTCGAATGGCTCCGGTTCTCGATCGTGCTCGGCGGCATGATGAGCGGGTTCGGAATGTTCAACGCCTTGGTGATGAGCTATTCGCGGCTACCGCTGGCAATGGCCCGGGACGGCATGCTGCCAAAGTTTTTTGGCAAGATGAGCGCGAGGACTCAGACGCCGTGGGTGGCCATCATTTCCTGCGCGACCTGCTGGGCGCTATGCCTGGGGCTGGGGTTCAAGAGGCTCGTAACGCTGGACATTATGCTTTACGGGGTCAGCCTGATGCTGGAGTTCGTAACGCTGGTGGCGCTGCGCATCCGGGAGCCGGAGTTGAAGCGCCCCTTCCGCGTCCCTGGCGGACTGACCGGCGCGATTACTTGCGGAATATTCCCGCTGCTGCTTCTGAGCCTGGCGATGGTGGAGAGCGAGCAGGAGAGCGTGCTAGGGATGAATGGGCTGGCATTCGGAGCGCTGATTATTGTCGCCGGCTTTGTGGCCTATGGGACCACGGGGAAACTGCGTAAACGCCTACCAGAGACGGCCCTGACCGAGAACGCGGAAGCCGCCTAAACTCCTATTATCTGGCTGATTTTGGGTGTAACCGAATGCTGTAGTCCTTGTCGCCGGGGAGACGGCTGTCTACGTGAACGACTTTCACGGATTCATCCGCTTCCGTGCCACGCACGTAGCCGATGGCGCCGGGAACGTTGAACACGAACTTGAGCACCTCCGTGGGGGTCGCCAGAATCTTGGGCGCCGCGTGGACTTCTCCAGTGAACATTCCTTGCAGAAAGTGTTTATTGAAGTCCTTGTCATCCATGCGATAAATTTGAGCGAGCACAGCTTGGCGCTCCTGTTTGCCAGGCTCGAGCATCACCACGGTGATACGACGGCCATTTGACCAATGGGTCTGCTCCCCTAGAAAGATTTTGCGCAGCTCCGCGAAAGACAGGTTCTCGACAGGATTCGAACGATTCACAACAATTCCCAGACTTTCCTCGGCCGCCGGGCGGCCTTGCGGGGCGAATGCAAGGGGTTCGCTGGTCCCAACCGGAAGCACGTGGGACAGCAAGATGGCCGCAGCCAACATTAATAAACCAAATGTCAAACGAGGCATCGTTGCACGCCTTTAGAAAGTGAAACCGGCCTGGAGGGCCAGTGCGTGGAACGCCTGATCGCGCCCTCGTGCAGTGTAGTCGTATTGCAGCTTCAAAGCTACAAAGTCGCTCAAGTCATACCGCAAGCCCACCGAAGGCCCGTGGCGCAAACCGACGTCGGAAAACACCGGCTCACTCTGGGAAGCATTGACATACTGGTAGCGCACATAAGGGCGGTAAGAGCCGAATCGTTTGGAAACCTGGGTGTAAAAGCCGGGCGTGTCGAACACGCGAGAAGTTCCCTGGGGAGCATGGCGAAGGAGCAGGGCCTCATTCAGCCATTCGAAGCTCAACCCGGTGTAAACGGCATGGGCAGCAAATATGGTTTCACCAATTCTTGGCGAATTCAGCGGCGCCAAGAGATCCCGGTAGATGGAGAGGCCCGCCTGCAATCCGCGGACTGCCTCCGGCCGTGCAAAGACAGCAAAATTGACGGACTTGTGGTTGTTCTCATCAAGGACGTTTTGCACCGGCTCGAATATGGGCGAACGCGAGGTACGGCCGTTGCCAACTTCGGCGACGTAGTGCAAACCAAGATTTCCTGAAGGAATTCGTCCGGACGCGGTCATCCCCACATTGTGGATGGGCAGAATTCCGCCACGGTCCTCAAATTCAAATAGGAAAGGGCGGCCGGTAGTGGTTTGAAGCCAGGTACTGTGATGATAAGCAGTATTGTAATAGCCAATCGCGGAGTGAAAACGGCCGACCCCTACGTTCAGGAAATCGCCGAACGAATAGGTGAGCAGCAAACGTTCGACATCCACGCCAAACGCATTGTCCCGGCCCGCTTCGAAAACAACCTCACTAAGGAACTTGAGCTTTTCCGAGACGTCCGAGGTGATAAAGAGATCCACCTGCCCGAGACTGAAAGAGGTTGTGTCGCCTTTCAGGTTGCTCCCGTGAAGCGTGACGTCACTGAATCCCCTGATGCGTAAGAGGGTCTTGTTGAGGTCCATTGCTTCCGACATGGTATGTTCAGCTTGCGGCTCAGGCTCGGGTTGACTTGGCGGAGCAGTCTGGGGAGGCGTTGGCTGGGGCATTGCGGCCGTGGCTTGCGCCAAAGCCGCGCGTAATTCTCTTACCGTTGCCTCCAACTGATCCATGCGCTGCAAGAGCATTTGCGCCGTCTGTGGATTCATATCGGAAGGAGCATTGGCCTGCTGCGCGTAAAGATTGGGAGAAATGAGGAACGTCCCGAGGAGTAAGGGTAATTTCAAAATCCCGGGTATCCGACCAGCGAAAATCAGAGCGAACAGGGCTTTGATTCGCGGGAGAGTGGAGTACTTCATGTCGCCTCCTTAGAATTCACGCAGTCGCAATTTTCAGCAGTCTCTCGCCATCCAGAAGCGGCAGGGGGCGCGTCAGCCATGGACGAGAATGCGGCTGCATGGGACTGAACTTCGCGACTTGCCCTTGTCTGCGCGCTGCCGAACAGAACGCCCCCGCTTAAGTCCCCACCTCAGAAATTGCAAGGCTTACATGGTTTTGCGGGAGCAACACTGGGCGCAACGCTACAATATCTTCCAAAGACCTTCAACCGAAATTCCGTTCTGGAGGAGCCAAGTCCGCTTATACAAGGGACCATCATGAGTCCTAGGTCTGTTGGTACGAGGCGCTCCAGTTCCCGTCTTTCCGTTGACTTCACCCAAGGTCACTCCTAAGATGTCACATCAATGATCGGTCAAACCATCTCCCACTATCGAATCACCGACAAGCTGGGTGGCGGTGGCATGGGGGTGGTGTACAAAGCCGAGGACATACGGCTGCACCGTTTTGTGGCCCTTAAATTTTTACCGCAGGAAATTTGCCGTGATCCGCAGGCGTTGGCGCGTTTCCAACGCGAAGCCCAAGCGGCATCCGCCCTGAATCATCCCAATATCTGCACCATTCACGACATCGGGCAACAGGAGGGAAGAGCATTCATCGCCATGGAGTATCTGGACGGCCTGACGCTCAAACACGTCATCACGGGCAGTCCGTTGGATAACGAGAAGCTGCTCTTGCTGGCCATTGAGATCGCGGATGCGCTCGATGCCGCGCACTGTGAAGGCATAGTTCACCGCGACATCAAGCCCGCGAACATCTTTGTCACCAAAAGAGGGCACGCCAAGATATTGGATTTCGGGCTTGCCAAACTGACGCCGATCAGCAGTAAGGTTGCGCAAGCGGCGGGCGTGCGGTTCGAGGCGACGGCTGGATCGAGCGCCGAGCAACTGACTGGCCCGGGCGCGGCGCTGGGGACGGTGGCGTACATGTCGCCGGAGCAAGCCAAAGGAAAGCAACTTGATGTGCGCACCGATCTCTTCTCGTTCGGCGCGGTGTTGTATGAGATGGCCACGGGGGCAATGCCGTTTCGCGGGGATACCTCTGCGATTATTTTTGATGCGATTCTCAACCGGCCACCCTTGCGCCCATTGCGGCTCAATCCCGAGTTACCCCCTAAGTTAGAAGAGATCATCAGCAAGGCGCTAGAAAAGGACCGTGATCTGCGTTACCAGGTAGCCGCGGAAATGCGGGCAGATCTGAAGCGGTTGAAGCGCGAAACCGATTCAAACCAGACTCCGCACGTGGTTTCGACGTCTTCGGCGGTTGCTGCCCCCCCGGTGGAGGCCGCGACAACTCAACAGCACGGGAGTTCCGCGGTGGTTGCGGCGGTGAAGCAACACAAATGGGGAGCAACTGGAATTGCGGTGGCCGGACTAACCGTTTTGGCTGCAGCAGTGTTCGGAGTGTACTCGCTGCTGCATCGTACAAGCGGGGCTCATTTCCAGAATTTCACGATCACCCAGGTCACCAACTCCGGCAAGGCTGGACTCACGGCCATTTCGCCGGATGGCAGATACGTGCTTACGGTGATCAATAATAAAGGACTGCAGGGCCTGTGGCTGCACAACCTTCCGACGAGCAGCGACACGCAGGTGATCCCGCCTGCGCCGGTTGCGTACAAAAGCCTCATGTTTTCTCCGGATGGAAATTATCTTTATTTCATCAAAGCGACGGATGCGACAAATACGACGTTCGATCTCTTTCGGACGCCGGTGCTGGGGGGCACGCCTCAAACAATAATCCGGGGCATCAACAGTGACATTGCATTCTCTCCCGATGGGCGGCGCATCGCCTTCGCCCGGGTGAATGATCCGGAGGTAGGCAAGTACAGGTTGATGACGTCCAATCTGAATGGCGGCGATGAGCAGGTTCAGAATGCGGTCGCGCCGGCGGCTGATAGCCCCGCGTTCATCGCTTGGTCCCCGCGAGACGAGCGGCTGGCGTACCGCTTGTTCAAGCCGGACAAGGCTCTCGGAGGAATCGCGCTGTTCGATATCGAAAACAAGAAAATAAGCAGATTCGCTACGTTCGATGACAAGCTCACTTGGGACTTCAAGTGGCTCCCCGATGCGCGTGGAGTGCTGGCGTTATATTCGCGAAAGGGACCGGAATACTTTCAGCGGTCACAGATCGGATTCGTTGCGGAGGGGACCGAAGAGCTTCAGCCGATCACTCGGGATACCAATAGTTATGCAACTTTGACGCTCTCCGCCGACGGAAAAACCCTGGCGACTGTCCAGACTAAGAAGACGCAAAATCTATACGTCCTTCCGGCCACGGGTAGCCAGTCGCCGGCGGTGAACCCAGTGCTTCCCCAGGGACAGAATGTTTACGGATTCGATTGGTCCGCGGACGGGAATCTGCTTTTCAGCGACCTGATTCGCGTGATGAGGATCGGCATAGGCCAGAGCGTTCCGACGCCGCTGGTTGGCGATTCAAGCGCGGCGATTGTGGAATTGGCGGGCTGCGGGACTCGTTACCTGGTGTTCTCCTGGGCATTTCATGGGGGCACAAACTCAACGAACGTCTGGCGCACTAACGCCGACGGCACAAATCCCGTGAAATTGACCGACGGAAAGGATGATCGAGCTCCGGTCTGTTCGGCAGACGGAAAATGGGCATATTACTGGGACCTTGCGTTGCAACAACTTTGGCGGGTACCGATGGACGGCTCAGGAAAACCCGAACAGCTCCCGGGGAGCGCTGTTCCCCGGACCTCCCCCACAGGGACGGGGTTGAGCCCTTCTCCCGACGGCAAGGTTCTCGCTTATGTTTTAGCTACCATGCCAACACTGGAGGATCCGTATCCTCAATATAAGGTCGCGCTCCTGGAGCCCTCTTCGAAACCTTCGCCACCGCGTCTGATTGATGCGGACGAGCGGATTTCGAACGGAGTCTTGAACTTCACGCCGGATGGGAAGGCGGTGGCCTATCCGATCCGCGAAAACGGGGTGGACAATCTATGGGTACAACCGCTGGACGGCTCGCGTGGCCGGCAGATCACCAACTTTGATTCGGAGCAGATTCTCAACTTCCGTTGGTCGCCGGACGGCGGAAGCCTCTGCATACTCCGCAGCCATACCGACTCCGACGTTGTCCTCATCCGAGAGTCGTCTCAATAGCCCTGGGCCTGAACATCAAAATTACTACCATCCTCGGAGACAGACCACCTGTCCACTCATCAGGAGAATCCCAAGATGAACCCGCGACATCTCGCTGCCCTGTCATTATTTCTGCTCTTCGCCCTCGATGGCGCCATGCGGGTGGCGGCCTCGCCGCAGGCAGCGCAGCACTTCGACGCTAAACTTTTTCAAGAGCTGCGGTGGCGGCCGATCGGGCCATCTCGCGCGGGACGCGCACTGGCGGTGTCGGGCGTGCGCGGGCAGCCGGAAGTTTTCTATTTCGGAAGCGTGGGCGGAGGCATTTGGAAGACTGATGACGCGGGGCGAACGTGGAATCCCAACTTCGATTCGCAGCCGATTGCCTCGATTGGGGCGATCGCGGTGGCGCCGTCGGATTCGAACGTGATTTACGCGGGCTCGGGAGAAGCCGATATGCGCTCCTCGATTTCCTACGGGAATGGGATGTACAAGTCCACGGACGGCGGCAAGACGTGGACGCCTATCGGGCTCGAGGATTCACGGCAAATCGGGAGGATCATCGTGGACGCGCGCGACCCGAATAAAGTTTTTGTTGCGGCGCTGGGTCATGCTTACGGGCCGAACCAGGAGAGAGGCGTCTTCCGTTCGAAAGACGGAGGAAAGAGCTGGCAGAAAATTCTCTTTCACGATGAAAACACCGGAGCGATCGATCTGGCGTTCGAGCCAGGAAATCCGAAAACGATTTACGCGTCGCTGTGGCAGACACGAAGACCGCCGTGGAGCATCTATGCGCCTTCCAATGGACCGGGCAGCGGCCTTTATCGCTCAAGTGACGGCGGCGATCACTGGGAACACGTGACCGGGCAGGGACTGCCGTCGGAAGGCCTCGGCCGAATCGGCATTGCTTTTGCGCCGAGCAATGCGCGGCGAATCTATCTGATCGTGGACGCCAAGGAGGGCGGGCTGTTTCGTTCTGACAACAGTGGGCAGGATTGGCAGCGCGTTTCGAATGACCGGCGGATTTGGCAGCGCGGGTGGTACTTTGGGGAGGTCAGCGTGGATCCCAAAGACCCTGACACAGTGTATGTTCCGAACACCACAACCTACCGGTCGCATGACGGAGGAAAGACATTCAAAGCGTTCAGGGGTGCGCCGGGCGGCGACGACTATCACGAACTTTGGATTGATCCCGATGAGCCGCGGCGGATGATTCTCAGCAGCGATCAAGGCACGATCGTGACGCGTAACGGCGGGGAGACGTGGAGCTCGTGGTTCAATCAGCCAACTGGGCAGTTCTATCATGTGGTGACCGATGACCAGTTTCCTTACTGGGTGTACGGAGCGCAGCAGGACAGCAATGCGGCGGCCACTCCAAGCCGCAGCAAATACCGTTCGTTGAATTTCCATGATTGGCGGCCGATGGATGCGGGAGACGAAAATGGCTACATCGCCCCGGACCCGTTGAATCCGGGGGTGGTGTTCGGTGGGTTTGTCGCGCGGCAAGATTTCAGCGACGAGCAAGTGCAGCAGATGCCGCCAACGCTGGCGCATCCAGGCCATTACCGGCGCACTTGGACGCTGCCGCTGGTTTTTTCGCCGGTCGATCCGCACGTGCTGTACTTCGGCTCGCAAGTTCTGTTTCGAACGGCGGACAGCGGCAGCTCCTGGCAAGCGATTAGTCCCGACCTCACGCGCGAAGATCCCGGTGTGCCGCCAAATCTGGATCCAGCGACAGCTGCGGATGCTCCAAAGGGAAAACGCCACGGTGTGATTTACACGATTGGACCATCGTTTGTACGGGCTGGAGAAATCTGGGCGGGCACGGACGATGGATTGATTCAACTGACGCTAGACGAAGGGAAAACGTGGGAGAACGTTACGCCGCCGGATTTGACGCCGTGGAGTAAGGTGACGCACATCGAAGCGTCGCATTCCGATGCGGGGACAGCATATGCAGCAGTGGACAGGCATCGGCTGGATGACTACCAAGCGTATCTCTATCGCACGCGGGATTTCGGCAAGACTTGGCAGCAGGTCTCTAATGGAATTCCCGTGGGAAGCTTCGTTAACTGCGTGCGGGAAGATCCTGCTCGAAAAGGGTTGCTGTACGCGTGCACGGAAAAGGGCGTCTATGCTTCTTTCAATGACGGAGATGACTGGCAGCCCTTGCAACTGAATCTGCCGGTGACATCGGTGCGCGATCTGGTGGTTCACGAAAACGATTTGGTGATTGCCACGTTCGGGCGCTCGTTTTGGATACTGGACGATGTAACGCCACTGCGGCAGATCGATTCGCATGTCGCAGCCGCCGCTGCATGGCTCTTTCGTCCGCAAACCGCCGTTCGCATGCGCCCGGGCTCAGACCAAGGAACTCCGGTTCCGATGGATGAGTCGTTGTCTCCGAATCCGGCGGAGGGCGCGGTGCTGGATTATTTCTTGAAGGATAGAGCGTCATCGCCCATCCAACTGGAAGTCTATGACTCGGAAGGAAAGCTGGTGCGGCGATTCGCAAGCGATGACGTCGTGCACAAAACAAATCCAAACGACGTGCCGATTCAAATGGAGTGGGTGCGCGATCCGAAACCGCTGTTGGCTGAGGCGGGAATGCACCGATTTGTCTGGGATCTTCGTTACGCGCTGCCGAAGAGCGTTCGCAGCTCCTTCTGGGGGCCGTCCGGACCCTTGGCGGTGCCGGGCAACTACACCGTGAAGCTCTCCGCAAACGGCAAGAGCAGCACTCAACCGCTGACGATCAAGTTGGATCCGCGCGTGAAAACTCCGCAGGACGCGCTCGTGCGGCAATTTGGGCTGGCCTCCAGGATCGCAGCGAGATTGGGCGAAGTTTCGCTGGCGTTGCAACAGGTCGGTGACCTCCGAAAGCAAATCGACGCGCGCAAGAAGGATGCGATCGACAACGCCGAGCTGCAGAAGGCTTTGCGGGGGCTGGAGGAAAAGGTTGAAGCGGCGGTCGAGCCCGATAGTGATGCCGATTTTGGGCTGTTTGGACTTGCTTCTCCAGGCAAGGAGAATGAACCTCTTCCCGAAGTTGCGGGGGCGCTCACTCGTCTCTTGCTCATTGTGGACAGCTCCGATATGGGGCCCGCGGCTGATGCGGCGATGGCGAGCGAGAGGTGGGAAGAAGCCGCACAGGAGACGCTGGCGCGCTGGAGCGCATTCCAAAAGGACGACCTGGCGGCTGTCAATGCTTTGCTCGAAAAAGCGAAACTGAAGATGCTGGTCATTTCTCCTGTGATTCACGATTTGCCTGCGGCGCGCTAGCATTTGCACGGAGACGATTGGGGATTAAAGGAGCAGCTTTGGGGGCGTCCCTTTCTCGCTGCGTTTGCAAGTTTCGAGCGGCGCGTATTGAGAGCGAGATTTGGTATGCTGCTCTACGTGCGAAACATCCTCCGAATTAGGTCTCTTTCGCGGATTGGACTGCTCTTCGTGGCTCCTCTGGCTGCGGTCATGGTTTCTCCATCCCAGGTTCCCTCGCAGACCCAGCAACCCGCGGCCGGCACGCCGCGTGGGGCAAGTCCCCCTGCAACTTCTCCGCCGGGCGGAGTGGCAGGGTCGGTGGGTTCCGCGTTTGGCGCACAAGCCCAGCAAGCCGGGCTTAACATCGTCGTGCTGGATCCTGCCCATGGTGGAACGGACCCCGGCGCGCGGGGCACGGGCGGCATCCGCGAGAGTGAAATCGTCCTGGATTTCGTGATTCAGGTTCGCCGCGCGCTGGAGCTGCAAGGCTTTCAAGTGGTGCAGACGCGGCAGGGGAATGAAAATCCTTCGTTTGACGACCGCTCCGCAACCGCCAACGCGCAACGCGGAGCGGTGTTCGTGACCTTGCACATTTCATCGACAGGATTGCCGGGCACGGCGCGCGTCTACGTGAATTCGGATTTGCCGCCGGTGGGGGATTCGAATGGCTTGATTCCGTGGGACCGCGCGCAGGCGCCGTTTCTTGGACTGAGCCGGACGTTCGGCGATCTTGTGCAGGGATACCTCACCCAGCGATTCAAAGGTTCGCCGGACGCCGCACAAACTGCGTCCGTGCGCCAGCTGCGAACTACGGCAGCACCGGCAATCGCCGTGGAGATCTCCAGTGTAACGGTGGAGGACCGCGCCGATTTGGACCGCATGGCGCCGGGCGTGGCGGACGCCATTGCGCGCGGAGCCGCTGCGTTCAAGCCATCTTACGTGGTCCCTAACACGCGCGGAGCGCTGCCATGACGCCACGCTGGAAATTTTGGCTGATCGGCGGATTGGTCATCGCGGTTCTCGCTGCCGCGATCTATTTTCCAATCCTCCGCAGACGGGT
>DATNLB010000744.1:0-3510 GCA_035603095.1 Candidatus Acidiferrales bacterium | reverse complement strand
ATTCCTGCCCGCGATGCTGAAGCGCATAGAGGCCGAGATAGACGAGGTTCGCGGCCTCGGGGTGGCCGAAAACGCCGAAGACGCCACATTCGTCGTGGAAGTGATCGTCGGCGAAAGCGAATTTTTGGGTCATTTTGTGGTTAGCGCGCGTTCGAGCGAATGGGTCCAGGCGTCGCGTAGCGTTTCAAAGGAACTATCGATCATCGCGCGCCCCTTGTATTCGATGCGGAAAGCATCGCCGCGGGTGACCTGGCCGATCTGGTGCGCCGCCACCTTATATTGTCTCGCAGTATCGAGAACGGCGGCAAGTTTTGAGGGGGTGACGGAGACAACGGAACGGGCACCGCGTTCGTTGAAGAGGGCGAATTCGGACGGGATCGAGGCGTCGGCCAGATTTGCGATCGCGCCGAGGCAAGAAAAAGCAGATCCCTCACCCCGCAAAAGGCGCGGGGATTCGGGATGACAAGCGTTGGGTTGGTCCGCCATGTGGGCGAAGCAGGATTCGGCGAGGGTGACGGCGAGGCCGCCGTCGGAAATGTCGTGGGCGGATTGCAGAGAGCCTTCGGCGGCCAGAGCGACTAGGCAGTCCTGGAGGCGTTTTTCGGCGGCTAGGTCGATGGCGGGCGGTTCACCGGCGACGATGGCGACGATATTTTTGGAGTATTCGGAACTGGAGAATTCTTGGGCGAGCGCGGCGGAAGAAGAGAGATTTCTGCCTGCGCTCGAAATGACGGGATTGCGAGAGCCATCCAAGAGGACGATGAGGTCGCCTTCTTCGCGGAAGGCGATTTTCAGGACGCGGGAGGCGTCGTCGAGGATGCCAAGGACGCCGATGACGGGCGTGGGGTAGATGGATTTGCCGAGAGTCTCGTTGTAGAAGCTGACGTTGCCCCCGGTGATGGGCGTGCCGAGGGCGGTGCAGGCTTCGGCGAGGCCGTCGATGGCTTCGCTGAATTGCCACATCACTTCGGGCTTTTCCGGGCTGCCGAAATTGAGGCAATTCGTGGCGGCGATGGGGCGGGCGCCGCTCGCGGCCACGTTGCGGGCGGCTTCCGCGACGGCGTGCATGGCGCCAACCCGCGGATTGAGGTGGCACCAGCGGCCGTTGCCGTCGGTGGAGAGCGCGAGAGCGCGCTTCACGGTGCCGGTTTTCGGATCCTTGATGCGCACCACGGCGGCATCGCTCGCGCCGGGGCCGGCCAGAGTATTTGTGCGCACGCTAGTGTCGTACTGCTCGGTGATCCAGCGTTTCGAGGCAATTGCGGGCGATGCCAGCAACTTCACAAAATTCTGAGTGAGGTTCGTGCCTTCGGCAGCGAATGCAAACCAATCCGCGGCGGTCTCTTTCCTCGGCGCAGGCACGGCAATGGGCCGCCGGTACACCGGACCTTCTTCTGCCAAGGGATGCGCGGGAATCTCCGCGGCGACGCGGCCGTTGTCGCTGATACGGGCGATGCCGCCTTCGGTAACCTGGCCGACGACGACGGCATCGAGGCCCCACTTCTTGAAGACGGCGAGGACTTCGTGCTCGCGGCCCCTCTCGGCCACTAACAGCATGCGCTCCTGGGACTCGCTTAGCATGATTTCGTACGGGGTCATGCCGGTCTCGCGCTGGGGAACTTTGGCGAGGTCGATCTCGATGCCGGTGCCGCCGCGCGAGGCCATTTCCATGGTGGAACAGGTGAGGCCGGCGGCGCCCATGTCCTGAATCGCCACGACCGCGCCGGTCTGCATGGCTTCGAGGCAGGCTTCGAGGAGAAGTTTCTCCATGAAGGGGTCGCCGACTTGCACGTTCGGGCGCTTCTGTTTCGACTCTTCGGTGAACTCGGCAGAGGCGAGCAGAGATGCGCCATGAATACCATCGCGGCCTGTCTTTGCGCCGACATAGATCACGGGATTGCCGATGCCTTTGGCTTTGGCGAGAAAAATTTCTTCTTTTTTGGCGATGCCGAGGGCGAGAGCGTTGACGAGCGGATTCTGCGAATAGCAAGGCTCGAAGCCGACTTCGCCGCCAATTGTCGGGACGCCGAAACAATTTCCGTAACTTCCGATTCCGCGAATTACGCCGTCGAGGATGCGGCGATTTTTCGCAGCGTCCTCTTCATTGCTGTACTTGCTTGCAGTGATCTCGCCGAATCGCAACGAATCCAAGACGGCGATGGGGCGCGCACCCATGGTGAAAATGTCTCGCAAAATGCCGCCGACGCCGGTCGTTGCGCCCTGGAAGGGCTCGACGTAACTGGGATGGTTGTGCGATTCGATTTTGAAAGCAGCGACGAGGCCGTCGCCGATGTCAACGACGCCGGCGTTTTCGCCGGGGCCCTGCACGACGAGCTTGCCGCGCGTGGGCAGGCGCTTCAGATGAACTTTGCTCGATTTGTAGGAGCAGTGCTCGCTCCACATCACGCTGAAGATGCCCAGCTCGGTGATGTTCGGCTCGCGGCCGAGGATTTGCTTCACGCGGGCGTATTCTTCGGCGGAGAGGCCGTGTTCGGCGGCGATTTCCGGCGTTACTCTGATTTCGGTGCTAGCGGTGGCCATATTTCAATTCTGCGAAAAGAGATGTACACCGCAGGCCACGATATATCGGGCCCCCGCACGAACGAAATTCGCTCCGACCAGAGTCGGGGCGCTGCGGATCATGCTGTGGCCTTTGCGGCGCCGACGAGCGCTTCGATCATGGAGCGGAAAATGACCAAGCCGTCCGCCGAGCCGAGCACGGACTCGACGGCGCGTTCGGGATGGGGCATGAGTCCGGCGACGTTGCGCTCGCGGTTGCAGACTCCAGCGATATTGGCCATCGATCCGTTGGGATTACCGGCGTTGTCGTCGGAACCGCCGGGAGTTGTGTAGCGGAAAATCACCTGGCGGTTCTTTTCGAGTTCGGCGAGCGTAGCATCGTCACAGGTGTAATTCCCGTCGTTGTGCGCGATGGGCATTTTCAGGACTTGACCCTTTTGCGCGGCAGACGTAAACGGTGTGTTCGTTTGCTCGATGCGAATGTTCACGTGGCGGCAAATATAGCGCAGACCTGAATTGCGCATCATGGCGCCGGGGAGGAGGCCGGCTTCGCAGAGAATCTGGAAGCCGTTGCAGATGCCCAGAACCACGCCGCCGCCCTTGGCGAATTTTTCGACGGACTTCATCACGGGTGAAAATCGCGCGATGGCGCCGGTGCGCAGGTAATCGCCGAAGGCAAAACCGCCGGGCAGGATCACGGCATCGCAGTTCGCAAGATTTTCAGATTGGTGCCAGATGAATTCGACGGGCTTCTCCAGGACGTTGCCGATGGCGTAAAAAGCGTCGTGGTCGCAATTGGACCCGGGGAAAACGACGACTCCAAATTTCATGCGGTGGCAGCTCCCTGTAGCATTGCGGGAACTTCTATTTTAGCACACACGCATGCTTCCCATTCGATTCCGGTGGACCTTGGGCCTGCTGCATCTCAACTCGGAAGCGAACTGGTATCCATCGAAAAGCAGAGGCGAAAACCGAAGTTATCTTCGACCA
>DATNLB010000714.1:0-4680 GCA_035603095.1 Candidatus Acidiferrales bacterium | reverse complement strand
TGGCGCGCCCGAATGGTTGAACTGAACTGCAATGGACCCAGCACCATAAAAAGCAAGCCGGGCAAAATATGAACGAGAGTCAGGATCGGAAAGCGCGCGAACAAATCATCCAGCGCGGCGAACCGCGCGGCTACAGGATTGGATGTGACCGAGGGTGGATGATAGCCTCTCACCACAATAGGCACCAGATGCACCATCCTCCGCACTGCGACGGCAACTCCGATAAACGCCAGAAAAATGACGGCGCACCACAGCGCGCGCCGCAGACGAACACCGGGCTTCATACCTACTACTACGTTTGATTCATTGGATTCCTTTCAAGTGCGGACATAGCAAAACGGAATGGCTTTGAAAGCCATTTTAAGGGCCCCGCTGGAACCACAGGGTCACCGGAACCTCTGGAAATGGAACGGCGGATCTCCGGTGATTGCGCTAATCAGCAACTGACACCGATTTCAACCTGCGTACCAAGAATTTAGAAGGCTGGGAGGCCACTCCAGACACAAACGGTTCAGGTTACTGACCCAGGATTGCGCCCAACTCGCCAAGGCGCGGCAGCCAGCTGTTTTGCCGACGGGCAAGGAATCAGCCTTTAAGCCAAAACGCCTCGGGTCCCCTACGGTGTCAAAGGTGTGCTGATGGCGCCCCTGATTTTCGGAAAGTAGAGCCACAGATGCCCGCCGTTATCGTCCTCGCCGAACACGATTTCGCCATCGGGGCCCGTGACGGCGTCGCCGAACTGATAGCCATAGCGGCGCTGCTCAAGAATGGAAGCGGCGACCCCGAGATTGGTGAAACTGCCTGAGACCGTGTCGCAGCAGAACAGATTCGCCATCTCGTCTCCACAGAAGCCGAAGAGCCTGCCATCAGGCACCGCCGCCATGGGTCCGACTGGTGCAAGATGCGCTCTCCCAAGCGCACGGAAGCCTTTGCTCTCGTCGAAGGAGAACAGCCGCCCAGCTGCGTCGGCCGTGAAGAGCAGGCCACTATGGCGATCGCGAGTCCACCGAAGCGGGCCGGCCCACTCGCCGCCGGGAAGATGGACGGCGGCACGGCGGATGTGGCCAGAAGCAACATCGAAGTGCCAGAGTTGCGTGCCCTCATCCTGTCCGAACACTCCAGCGCGGCCCATGGCCAGATGGCCGCGACCCGGCGCCTCCCCCACAACAGTAATCGCCCCCGACTCGACATCCACTGTGAACAAGTGACGCGTGGTTACGCCAGCGACGGTTTTTCCCGACGGGGCAGAGATTGCGTGAACCACGGGCTCTCCCGGAACACACTCGCCGAGGTCTTTGAAAACCGGTTCCTCGAGGCCCCACTCCTGAATCCAGTCCTCCGCGAGATCCAGGTACGGCATGGCCACGGCGCGGCCACCCTGAGGGCCGTTCACGAAAGCGATCACGCGGGACGTGCCGCAACAAATGGCTTCCGTGGTTATCGAACCGGGGACCGCCCCGGCATCCAACACAATCCCCGTGAGCCCGTGGAATGCCGCTCCAAAAAGGTGCGCCTGGCGTCCGCTTGTTCCTCCGTAGACATGTCCTTCGGAGTTGATGTCGAGCGCGGTGATGTGACTCTCGTCGTGGGTAATCGGCGTAGTCATACCCGGCAGGCACGTGGGAAATGCCACCATGATGCCTTCGCGGACAAATTGATGCGCGAGTTCGTTCAGATAGGCCTTGATCTCCGGTGAATTAGGGTCGAATCTGGATTTCGTCTGCATCGTGGTCGTCCCTAGCCCCACATCCGAATAGGAAGGTGCGCGTTTCTCCGCTTCCGGTCGGCCGGCATCAAGACTTTGAAGATGCCGGAGGGGTGATTTCCAACGTGGCCGAAGAAAAGATCGCCGTTGTGGTCCACAGCGCCTCGGGAAACATAGTGCGCCATGCCTGTGGGATGCTCGAGTCGAGCGACTTCCTCTCGCTTGAGGGTTTGCGGATCGAGGCGCCAGACCACGCCCTCATTTTGTTTCCGTGATTCGGGTGTCGGGTTATATTTGGAATCGCGCCAGCGCGAGGCCACGTAGTAAAGATGGCCATCGCCCCCGAACGTCAGCCCGCCGCAGTGGTCCCGGTACATGTCAATTGGGAAACTGGTGTCCCGAAGCTGCGTGGCCGGCCCGAGGTCCTCGACTCGCGGCCACTCGCCCTCGTTCGGCCAGATGCGCATGAGGCGTGGATTCGGACACCAGGTAGAAGCGTAGACGCATTCGCCATCGGGCGAAGGCGCCACGTCATAAAACACACTGTGCCAGCCGGTTTGATAGTTCAGGTCATGCGCCAGCAGACCGGAAGAGATTTCCATGCGGTCCGTCTCAGGCGTGTACCGCACCAGACGTCCGTAGTCACTACTGGTCCAGACGCGATGCCGTTTGTCGAGGAACAGAGCCTGAGGATTGATGGAGCTAATGCGGCCAACGTCGCGTCGCTTGCGGCTGCGTAGATCATAGATGATGAAATGATCGCGCGGGTAACTCATGGCGTAGAGCAAGCCGCGCTCCTCATCGTGCAGTAAGCAGCGGCAGCCCTCCTTCGGGATGAGCGTGTCCCACCAGAGAACGCGGTCGGTGCTGGTGTCGAAAGCGAGCAGCGCGGAGCCGCGAAAGCAACGCTTCGTGTCGTGCCAGGAGTACCACGGCGAATAAACGGGCAGATCGATGGGCGGGCCTGAAAGATGTGTCGCCATGTACAGCACGCCATCGTGCATCGAGGGCGCGAAGCTATAATGGATCTTGCACTGCGAAGCACGGCCTGAGTCGCCGGGATCGTCTACCTTTTCCGCAAGGTCGAAGAGGTAGTCGAGGTCGTCGCGCTGTTCGTTGTAGCGGACAGGCTTGACTACGCCCCCAGGCAAGCTCTCCGCGCAAGCAGCCGCATAGATCCGTCCGTCGGGCCCGACGGAAAGCGACCAACACGTGTCCGAGTCAGGATGACCTGTGAATGGGTACCACTTGACGGCATACGGCGTTCCGCCGAGCGCCCTAGCCTCAGCCACCACCGGGCTAGCTCCAGTCGCCGGCCGGTTAGCTTCAGCCCCAAGCGTGGGCGCGAGGCCCGCCGCCAGCACTCCACCGCCAACTTTCATGAAGGTACGGCGGTCAATTTCCGGTCGTGAACTCATCGATCTCCTTCTGAGCGACGCCGCAAGGCATGCATGTCCCCTCCGTCTCGCCAATAGTCCGAAATTTGCGATTGGACCTCTGTCCCGCGCATCGTACGCTTCCCCTGTCCTCGACACAACGGACTTGCCACCGGCCAGACCAGTGGGGTTGGAGGGTTTCTTGGCACTTTGACGTGTAGTCGCACTACCGGACATCATTTGAAAATCGCATGACTGTGAGTGCGTTACACTTCCTGGCTCTCTAAACCGCCTCCCTATTTGTGTCGGATGTTCACGGGGACTCGGGTCCGATCCAGCGGAAACACGTGCAGTTCCCATTTGACCGGGACGGACGTTGGCAGGAAGCAGATGGTTTTGTCGCAAGCCTGATAATCAAGCTTTCCCGTAATCGTGAAGAGTTTCCCGTCTTTCCCCAGAGAGCCCCAGAACTCTGACCCGGAGTTCACTTTCACATCCTGGCTGATGCGGAACGTCCCATCGAAAACGGGTACCTTCTCCTTGATCGCCGGCAAATAAAGAATTTTAGACGGCGGGTATACCGTCGGTTTGAACTCCAACTGTGCGACAGGTTCAATCACGAGCTGAATGGGCTTATAACCCTGGGTGCCGGGCGCATACACGTGCACATCCGGGGGCAGCCGCACTTCGGCAACGAGGGTGACGCGAGTACCGGGAACGCCGGTGGAATCGGACTGCTCGAGGGCCAGTTGAAGATGCGGAGCTTCGACCGTTTCCGTTACTTCCTGGCCTAGCTCCGGAAAAAGCTTGGAAATAATGCTATTTCCGGTAAGCCGCTCCCGGTATTTCGCTTCGAAGAACTTTTCTCGAATAATGCCGTTGGGATCAATAAAAAAATATCCCGGGCGGGCGAAGCCCTTTTGCATCCCCGTAGCTTCCTGATTGAGGACGCCGTAAGCCTGAATTGTTTTCGAATCAGGGTCCGCGAGCATCGGGTATTCGATCTTGTGCCGGTCGGCAAAGTATTTCAGGATTTCTTCCGTGTCATAGCTGATAGCCCCCAGCTTGACCCCTTGCTTTTCGAGTCGCGGAATCGCGCTTTGCAGCTGGACCAGCTGCCCTTTGCAGAACGGTCACCAGTCGGCGGAACGGAAAAAGAGAAGAACGGTGCCGTTCGTTCCTTTCAAGGTATCGAGAGTTTGTATCCTGCCGAACTGGTCGTGAATCGAAAAAGCGGGAGCCCTTTGACCGACGGCGAGCCCAATTGACATCAACTCGATGGAAGACATCTGAATCGTGGCGTCATCGAGTGTCCCCCGGACGGTCACCGTGTCTCCCAGGTGAGCGGTTACCGATGCTTGCGGGTCAAGGCTGTACATGACCCGGTTCGTATCGTCATATAGAGCGAGCTTCGCGCCCGGGACGTTCTTGGTGCACTCGGGAGATTCGGCGAAGGCCTCGTCTGCGTTGCAGCTGCTGGACACCAGGATTCCGGACCACGATCCGGACTTTGTTGCTGAATTTGTTGGAGTGTTCTGCCCGGCCGCTGCGAGTGCGGCTATGGAGAAAAGCGCTGCAAGATTAAGGAAGAAGCGTAAC